>DATFUE010000047.1:0-3462 GCA_035261165.1 Myxococcota bacterium | reverse complement strand
AGCCGCACCCGCCGATCCTGATCGGCGCGAGCTCGGAGCAGGCGATCGAGCGCGTCGCCGAGTACGCCGACGGCTGGATGCCGATCATGGGCTCGTGTGACATGAAGGCGCGGCTCACGCAGCTCGCCGCAGCGTGCGCGAAGCGCGGCCGCAACCCCAAGAAGCTCGACGTCAGCGTCTTCGCCGCGCCCACCGCGCCCGGCGAGCTCGAAAAGTTGGCGAAGCTCGGCGTCAAGCGAGTCATTCTGCCGCTGCCGACTCAGGACGAGGGCAGGATCCTCGCCATCCTCGACGGCTACGCCCCGCTCGTCGCGAACCGCCCGCGCTGACTGCTCTTTGAGGCTTGCCGGGTCGCCGAGATGAGGCGATCGTAGAGGGGATGATCCGGCGCGTCTCACTCGCGGCCCTCGTTGCGGTTTGCAGCGGCTGCGCGAGTTGGTTCGACCGGATCGACTACTTCGATATGCCTCCGAGACTGGAGTATCAGGGCTTCTCCTTCGACCGCCCGCCGGGTCCCTTGTGGTACATGCGCCCCAGCGAGCAGTCACGCACCTTCGCCATGCTTTGGCGCGATCGCGATCCTTCGAAGCCCAGCGCGACCCACAGCTTCTTCGCACAGATCTCGCTCGATCGACTCGCGGCACAGCCGGCTTCTGCCGAGGAGTTCGCGAAGCTCGCGGAAGTCCCGGTCCAGAAGGCTCTCTACCAAGTCCGAGAAGTGTCCAGACAGAGCGAGGCGGCCACCCAACAGGGTCAGTGGTGCATCCGCTTCGAGACGACAACTCTCCAAGTGGGGGCGCCGGTCGCGCCGGACCAGGAGCTCGTGCTGACCCTGCGCGGCCTTCGGTGTCTGCACCCAGCGTTCCCGAAGGGCGTGCTGACCTTCTACTATTCAGAGCGCGGCACGCGCGAGGAGATCGACCCCGAGCTCTCCGAGGAGGGCGAGACGTTTCTCCACGGCGTGCGCATCGACGTGGCGCCCGGCACTCCGGCGACATAGGAGGCAGTGAGTCCGTCGGATGTCTCGTCTCCCAGCCCTCGCGTGGATCTCGTGCAGCGCGCTCCTGTGCGGCTGCGCCTCGTTCTCGGACCTGCCACCCCGCCCGACTTACTCGCTACCCAGCGGCGCGACTCCGCTGAGCATTCATCTCACGACGAAGCAGAAGGCTTTTCTCCAGGTCGGCCGCGAGTGGATCGACTTCCCGACCACCGGCCTGGTCGATGTCGCTTCCGACGCGGTCCGGGACTCCGGTTGGGTGCGAGCCGCACCGAGCTCTGACGTGGCTCCAACCCTCGAGATAGAGCTGATCGAATACCAGAGCGAAGGACCAGGGCTCCTCGTGTTGCTCACTGGATTCGTCCTTCCCGGGGCGGTGGATCACCACCTCGAGTTGAAGCTCACCTTGTCCGCTTCGCCCGGCGCGGAGTCGACTTGCTCTCGTTCCGCCGACATGCGTACCTGGTATCAGACGTTCCTCATCTTCGTGTACCCATTCCGATCGTCGGGATACCGCCGCATCAAGGCGACCGAGGCTCTGGCGCTCCAATGTCTGGCGGACCTCCTCGAGAGGCGCGACGCGAGGCCCGCGGCAGCACTTGCAAACTTCACGTCGCGCGTGCGTATAGAATGAGCGGACCGAGGGTCCGCTTGATCAAGCTTTACGAGCATCCGCTTTCAGGGTACGCGCAGAAGGTCAAGATCTTCCTGCTCGAGAAGGGCATCCCGTTCGAGGCGCATACGCCGATCGGCGCCGGCGGGGTCCAGGCGGAATTCGCGCAGGCCAGCCCGCGCGGCGAAGTGCCGCTCCTGGTCGACGGCGCGACGAAGATCTTCGACTCGACGATCATCTGCGAGTATCTCGAGGACAAGTACCCCGCGAAGCCGATGCGCCCGGCCTCGGCCGAGGATCGGGCGCGCGTGCGCATGCTCGAGGACAACCTCGACACGATCTATGAGGGCGTCACTTGGGCGGTCTTCGAGATCGAGGGCTGGGGCCGCGCGCAAGGCGAGCTGAAGACGGTGCTCCTGAAGCGCGCCGCGGAGCAGATTTCGGGCATGAACCGCTGGCTCGAGCGCGAGCTGGGACCGCGCAGCTGGTTCAACGGCGACTCGTTCGGCTGGGGCGACGCCTGTGCGTACCCGTTCATCGCCGGCGCGGCCGGCCAGGGCAACGGGCCGCCCGCGGGCTCGAAGCTCGGGGCCTGGCTCGCACGAGTCATGGATCGCGCCAGCGTGAAGCGCTGCATCGCGGACATCGGCGCCGTCCAGACCGGCATGGGCGTCGAGGTGCTGCAGCAGATGCTCGCGTCGGGCCTGTTCAAGCGCGAGTACCGCGACCACCGCCTGGAGTGGATGATGCGCAGCGGTGGGGCCTCGATCGTGCTCGAGGGCATGCAGAAGAACAACATCCGGTTCAGCAACGAACCGTCGTAACAAAGGAGACGCTCAATGGAAGGCACCGCGAAGAAGCCGAGCTACCTGGGCCTGTTGAACGCGATCGCGCTGGGCGAAGGGCGCGCGCACCAGTATCTCAACTGCTGGGCGGCGAAGACGCCGGATCCGGACGTGAAGAAGATCATCGCGACCGTCGCGATCCGCGAAGGCGAGCACTCGCACGCGTTCACCAAGCGCCTGTGCGAGCTGGGCTTCACCGTCCAGGACCGCCCGGACCCGACGTTCGAGAAGAACATGGGCATCGCGAACGCGGATTGCTCGGACCTCGAGAAGTTCGAGGCGCTCGGCTACGGCCGCGGCGGCGAGATGAGCCGCGATCCGTTCAAGGGCATCTTCGACGACGAGTCGATCGACGTGCAGACCGGCGAGCTGCTCGGTCGCTACATCGCCGAAGAGCGCGACAGCGGGCGCATGCTGCGCGGCTGCTACAACGTGCTGCGCGAGCGCGCGGGCGGCGCGCGGCGGCCGAGCACGAACGCGGCCGCGAGCGCGAGCGAGCTGCGCGAGCTGCACGGCCGGCTCGACGAGATCTGCGCGGCGATCGGCAAGCTGCAGCAGGAAGTCACCGCGCAGCGCCGGTAGCACCGGGATTGTTTTGGAAGATGTCGACCCCACCGCGCTCGGCACGGAACGCGTGCTCGCGGTCGGGGCGCATCCCGACGACGCGGAGTACTACGCGGGCGGTACGCTCGCACGCTTCGCGGATTCGGGCGCGCACGTCACCTTGCTCGTCTGCACGGGAGGGGGGCGCGGCGGCCGGGGACTCGACGACCCGGTCGCCGTCCGCGCGTTCGAGCAAGCGCACGCCGCGGAGATCATCCCGTTTCACGCGCGTCATAATCTCGGGCGTACGGACGGCGAGCTGGTGAACGACGACGCGCTGCGCGAGCGACTGGTGCACGCGCTGCGCCGGGTGAAGCCCGACATCGTGCTCACTCACGACCCGCGCGCGCTGTTCGCGCCGGTGCGCGATCGCTTCCGGCTGCAGCACTCCGACCACCGCGCCA
>DATFUE010000046.1:0-2337 GCA_035261165.1 Myxococcota bacterium | reverse complement strand
GTCTCCGCGAAGAACATCACGGCGCTGTACGGAGCCGCGCCCGAGCCCTCACCGGCGAAGGCAAAGACGGCGAAGCTCTCGCCCGCGCAGACCCCCAGAATCGCCGCAATCTCTTCTTCCCGCGTCACGTGCCCCCCTGTATCACGAGCCGCGCGAGCTTGTAAAACTGCTGCGGCTCCGCGGAGTTGGCGCGCGTGGCGCCGCCCGCTCAGGCTCGGCTTGCCGATCCCCGAAGAAGACCGGTGCGCTTGCCTCCGCCGGATCCGGGGGCTAATAGGGGCGACTCCGCAGTCGGGAGAAACGTTGCCGAAATCGCTGGTCATCACCGAGAAGCCGAGCGTCGCGCGCGATATCGTCGCGGTGCTGGGCGGATTCACCGAGCACGACGGCTTCTGGGAATCCGACGACTACGTCGTCACGTTCTCGGTCGGCCACATCGTCGAGCTGTTCTCTCCGGAAGACGTCGATCCCATCTACAAGCGCTGGACGCTCGACACGCTGCCGATCCTGCCGGCCGAGTTCAAGCTGAAGCAGAAGCAGGGGCAGTCCGAGCGCATCCGCGCGATCAAGAAGCTGCTCGCGCGCAAGGACATCGACGTCGTGGTGAACGCCTGCGACGCGGGCCGCGAGGGCGAGCTGATCTTCCGCGAGATCCTCGAGTTCCTCGAGAGCGACAAGCCGACCAAGCGCCTGTGGCTGCAGTCGATGACCGCCGACTCGATCCGCCAGGGCTTCCGAGCGCTCGTCGACGGCCATCAGTACGACGGGCTCGGCGCCGCGGCCTCGTGTCGCTCGAAGTCTGACTGGCTGATCGGCATGAACGCGACGCGCGCGCTGACGCGCAGGCTGAAGGGCCGCAAGGAGAAGACCGCCTGGTCCGCGGGCCGTGTGCAGACGCCGACGCTCGCGATCGTGGTCGACCGCGAGCTCGAAGTGCTCGCGCACGTTCCCCGTCCTTATTGGCAGCTGCAGGCGAAGTTCCTGGCCGGCGACCTCGAGTATCTCGGCACGTGGTTCGACCCGAGCTTCCGCGCGCCGGAGGGCGAGGAGCGCGAGCAGCGCGACGACCGTATCTTCGAGAGTGGGAAGGCGAACCAGCTACTCGAACTGGTGTCGGGCAAGGCCGCCGCCGCGAGCGAGACGCGCAAGCCGAGCCGCGAGACCGCTCCGCCGCTCTTCGATCTGACCAGCTTGCAGCGCGAGGGGAACCGACGCTTCGGCTGGTCCGCCCGGCGCACGCTGAACGCCGCGCAGCGCTGTTACGAAGCACACAAGCTGCTCACCTATCCGCGCACCGACTCACGCTGTCTGCCGAACGACTACCGCGCCGTCGTCGACGGAGTGCTGCAGGCGTTCGCGGGCGACGGCCCGTTCCAGGCCGAGGCGACGGCGCTCGTCGAGAACGGGCTCGAGAACGTCGAGCGCACCTTCGACGACGCGAAGGTCTCGGACCACTTCGCGATCATCCCGACCGGCAAGGTTCCGGATGCCAACCTCTCGGGCGACGACCAGCGGCTCTTCGATCTCGTCGCGCGCCGCTTCCTGGCGAACTTCCATCCGCCGGCGGTGTGGACCCGGGTCGAGCGAGTCACCGAGGTCGCGGGTGAGTCGTTCCGCTCGCGCGCGCGCACGCTCGACGAGCCGGGCTGGCGCGCGGTGATCGGCCAGACGGAGCAGGAAGACCAGGCGCTGCCGCCGCTCGCCCCCGGCCAGGACGAGGCGAACGGCGTGCCGGTGCGCACCGTGAACCTCGAGCTCGCCGCCGAGAAGACCAAGCCGCTCGCGCGCATCACGGAAGCGCGCCTCCTGTCCCTGATGGAGTCGGCGGGCGCGGACATCGAGGACGAGGAGATCGCCGCGGCGATCTCCGAGAAGGGCATCGGCACCCCGGCCACGCGCGCGGACGTGATCGAGAACCTGATCGCGAAGGGCTACCTGGTGCGCGCGGGCAAGTCACTGCGCCCGACGGTGAAGGGCATTCGGCTGGTCGACGTGCTGCGCCGCATCAAGATCGACCGGCTCGCGTCGGCGGCGCTCACCGGCGAGCTCGAGTACGACCTGCGGCGCGTCGAGCGCGGCTCGATGAAGGCGACGCAGTTCATGGACGAGATCGTCGAGTACACCAAGCAGATCGTCGACGTCGCGGTCTCGTTCCAGTACGAGGATCTCTATCCGGACGAGGAGTCACTCGGGAAGTGCCCGCTCTGCGGCCGGCCCGTGTTCGAGCGCTCCTGGTTCTACCGCTGTCTCGAGGTTCCCGGCTCCACCGAGGAGACCGACTGCCGCTTCCGCATCTGGAAGGACAAGTCCGGCCGCTACATGGATCGCCAGACCGTG
>DATFUE010000045.1:0-3279 GCA_035261165.1 Myxococcota bacterium | reverse complement strand
GGCAAGATCGCGGTGGGTGAACCGGTGGCGCAGGCGTCCCAGGGACGGGCCGAGCGAGGTGCGGACGCCCGTGCGCTGGCAGAGGGCCGCGATCAGCACTTCCGCGTCCGCGCCCTCCACATTCGGCAGCTCCCAGAGCCCGCCCAACAGGCCGTGCGAGGGCCGCCGCACGAGCAGCACCCGGCCCGCGCGCGTGCACAGGCCCGCGAGCGCGCGCACGGCCCGCACGGCGGCGCGCTTCGCGGGGGCGGGGAAGCGCTCGGGATTGCCCGCGGCGCGCGCCGCGCAGAACGACTCGACCGGACACAGGAGACACGCGGGCTTGCGCGGCGTGCACACGGTGGCGCCGAGCTCCATCAGCGCCTGGTTCCAGTCACCCGGGTCCTTCTCCGGGACCAGCGCCTCGGCCATGCGCCAGATTTCGGTGTCGCTCGGCGAGCGCTTCCCGGCGAGCCGCGCGAACACGCGCTTCACGTTCCCGTCCACCAGCGCCGCCGGCTCGCCGAAGGCGATGCTGCGCAGCGCGCCGACGGTGTACCGCCCGACACCGGGAAGCGACGCGAGTGACTCCGCGGTGCGCGGCAGCTCGCCGCCGTGGTCGCGTACGACGGCTGCGGCGGCGCGGTGCAGGTTGCGGGCGCGCGCGTAGTAGCCGAGCCCCGCCCACTCGAGCAGCACGTCTGCCTCGTCGGCCGAGGCCAGCGCTTCGACGCTCGGGAAGCGCGCGAGGAAGCGCTCGTAGTACGGCACGACCGTGTCGACGCGCGTCTGCTGCAGCATCGTCTCGGACAGCCAGACCCGATACGGGTCGCGGGTGCGCCGCCAGGGCAGATCGCGGCGCGCGACTCGATACCAGTCGATCAGCCGCCGGACGGCGGCTTCGCCGAGAGCTTCCCCTCGATGTGATCCTCGAGCCATTTCTTGTCGAACCACTCCAGCGGATCGACGAAGACGCCGTCCAGCAGCATCGCGAAGTGCAGGTGGTCGCCGCCCGCGAGCCCGGTGGTGCCGGTCTTGCCCAGCGCTTCGCCCTTCACGACCGCGCTGTGATTCTGCACCCCGATCTCCGACAGGTGGCCGTAGAGGCTGAACAAGCCGAGGCCGTGGTCGACGATCACCGCGTTGCCGTAGATCCCGAGCGGCCCCGCGAACACCACGACGCCGTCGTTCGCCGCCGGCACGTCCGCGTGCGAGGTCGACGCGAAGTCGTAGCCCATGTGAGTCTGCTGGTCGACGGACTTGCCCTGGTACACATAACTGCGTCGCTCGGCGAACTTCGCGCCCGCGTGCGAGTTGGGCATCTGCAGGAAGGGCCCGGACCAGAGGCGGTCGACGCTCGACTTCTTGCACAGCTCGAAGACCTGCGCGTCGTTCTCCTTGCGCAGCTCGCGGTTGATCTTCAGGTATCCGTCGAGCGGCGAGCCGGTGAAGCCGGTCAGCAGCTCCGCGACCTTCGCGGACATGAAGTCGTTGGTGAGCGTGATCGTGTCCGCCGGGAAAGAGCGCTCGAGCAGCGAGGTCACGAGCGCGATCTTCGCCTCGTTCCCCGCGCGATCGGTCGCCAGCAACACCGGCTTCGCGCCTTCGGGCGCGTCCGTCGGAATCGCGAAGAATGCGACGCGGCGCTTCGCGTCGCCCGGATCGACGAAGCCGGGAAAGAAGGCGTTGCCCACCCGGATGCCGTTCTTCTCGACGCCTTCCTCGACCGTGTAGACCGCGAGCTCCGAGCCGCCGCGCCGGACGTAAGTGAGTCCCGTGAGGAGCGAGGCGCGCGGCGGCGTCGTATCGATCGCCAGCGGGATCTGGACCTGCGTCGTGTTCGCGAGCCACGAGTAGTCGGTCGCCTCCGCCATGAGCCGCGCCTGCCCGTCGCCGAGGCCGAGCTCCTTGGACTTCACGACGACCTCGATCTCGCGTTCCAGGCTGAGCTCCGCGCCGGTCAGCGCGTTGCCCGGGTACTCCTGCTCGGCGAGCTCGTAGGTCTTGCCCCCGGCTTCGAGCCAGATGTGCACATGGCGCACGCCGGAGCCGTCGTCGTTGAAGCGGAACAGGTGGTGGTACTCCGAGCCCGCGAACGCCGGCGACGTGAGCGTGCCCACGACCGGCGGCACCCGTTCCATCCGCGTGTAGGCGTAGTAACCCGCGCCCACCACGAGCAAGAGCACGATCAACCAAACGATGCGCATAACACCCCCCTCGGCATGCGCCCGCGAACCCGGAAACTCAGTCAGTCACGAGCGGCGCTCAATCCTCGTCGGATTCCCGCAGCTTCGCCAGGACCGTGAAATCCTCGAGCGTGGTCGTGTCTCCCGCGCTCTCCCGGCCGGCCGCCACGTCGCGCAGCAGCCGCCGCATGATCTTGCCCGAGCGCGTCTTCGGCAGCGCTTCGGCGAAGCGGATGTCGTCCGGCCGCGCGATCGGTCCGATCTCCTTCGCGACCCAGTTCTTCAACTCCTGGGCGAGGTTCGGATCGAACTCCTGACCCGCCTTCAACGTGACGAAGCACACCACGGCGGTGCCCTTGATCTCGTCGGCTCGGCCCACGACCGCCGCCTCCGCCACCTTGGGATTCGAGACGAGCGCGCTCTCGACCTCCATCGTCGACAGGCGATGGCCGGCGACGTTCATCACGTCGTCCACCCGGCCAATGACCCAGAAGTAGCCGGTCGGGTCGCGGCGCGAGCCGTCGCCGGTGAAGTACGTGTTCTTGAACTTCGAGAAGTACTGCTCGGCGTAGCGCCGCGAGTCACCCCAGATGCCTCGCAGCATGCCCGGCCAGGGCTTGGTGAGCACGAGATAGCCGCCCTCGTTCGGCGCGCACACTTCGCCCTTCTCGTTCCAGACCTCGGGGAAGATCCCGGGGAAGGGCAGCGTGGCCGACCCGGGAGTCGTGGAAACGGCGCCGGGCAGCGGCGTGATCAGGATCCCGCCCGTCTCGGTCTGCCACCAGGTGTCCACGATTGGACAGCGGTTCCGGCCGATCGTGCGCCGGTACCACATCCAGGCTTCCGGGTTGATCGGCTCGCCGACGGTGCCGAGCAGGCGGAGCGACGCGAGTGAGTGCTTCTTCACGTGCTCGTCGCCCCAGCGCATGAACGTGCGGATCGCGGTGGGCGCCGTGTAGAAGATCGTGACTCGGTACTTGTCGATGATGCGCCAGAAGCGCTCGACGTCCGGGAAGTTCGGGGCGCCCTCGTACATGAGCGTGGTCGCGCCGTTCGCCAGGATCCCGTAGACAACGTACGAGTGACCGGTGATCCAGCCGATGTCGGCCGTACA
>DATFUE010000044.1:0-9460 GCA_035261165.1 Myxococcota bacterium | reverse complement strand
GCGCGCTCTACGTCGTCGGCGCTGCCGCTCGCGTCGAGCGGCGCGAGGCCGAGGCGCTCGTACTCCGCATCGACGCGAAACAGGAAATCGGCGCGCTCGAAGCGCTCCGCGGCGGTCCCGCCCAGGCGCGCGAGCGCCGTGCCGACGGGCACGCGCAGCCACAGCACGAGGTCGGGCTCGGGGAGCTCGCCGGGCGCGAACAGGTCGCGCAGCCGACCGCGGTCGATGCCCTGGGCAGCCTGGTACGCGCGCGTCGAGTCGCGGTAGCGGTCGCAGACGACGACCTCGCCACGCGCGAGCGCGGGCCCGATCAGGTTCGCCACGTGCTCGCGCCGGTCCGAGACGAACCAGTGCAATACTTCGTCGGGCGCGGCTTCGAACTCACCCCGGGCCCAGGCGCGGTACGTGCGCCCCCATTGCCCATCGGTCGGCTCGCGCGTCGACACCACGGAGTGTCGCTGCGCCTCGAGCCATGCGGCGAGGCGGCGCGCCTGCTCGGACTTCCCCGAGCCGTCGATCCCCTCGAAGACGATGAACCGGCCTCGTCTCATTGATCTTCGCTCGCCTCCGGCGCTTGCAGACTCGGCTCGGGGCGGCCCTCGCCTCGTCTCCTCGCCGGCGGCGCCCGCGACGCTCACGTTGGCAGTGTCTCGTGTTGAAGCCGGATGGGGAAGGCGCACGCCTCACCCCGTTGATCGCACGCCATTCCCCGTGTCCCCATCCGGCATGGGCTTCCGGGGATCCCTGGTCCCGTGAGAGGGCATCCCGTTCCACCCGCCGCGAGAGAGAGCAACCGACGTGCCGCGGCGAAGTGCGCGAAAAACGAGAGCGCTCGCGCGTCCGTGTGAACGCGCGAGCGCTGCGACGTGAACCGAGCGATCGGTTCCTAGAACTTGCCCTGGATCAGGAACGCGATCACGAACGCGAGCAGCGCGATCGACTCGATCAGCGCCAGACCGATGATCATCACCGTCTGAATCGGATTGGCGGCGCCGGGATTCCGCGCGACTCCCGCCGCGGCATTGCCCGCGGTGAGTCCCTGGCCGATGCCGGCACCGAGCACGGCGAGCCCGATCGCGAGACCGGCGCCGATCGCCATGGTCCCGCCGCCGGCGCCCTCTTCCGCCGCGAACGCGAGGTCCGGGGCGAGACACAGGGCGACCAGGGCAAGAGCGAAGTAGAGCGCGCGCATTGCTTTTCCTTTCAATGAGATTCCCCGACGCCCTGACCTATGTAGAGCATCGTGAGAAACGTGAATATGAACGCCTGCACGAAGCAGATGAAGATGCCGAGCCCGAGCACGATCCAGGGGAACAGCACCGCCACCGTGGTGCCGAAGCCGCCGATGAAGATCGCCAGCAGCGTGTGATCGGCGAACATGTTGGCGGTGAGTCGGATCGTGAGTGACACGAACCGGACCAGGTGACTGAAGAGCTCCACGGGGAACATCAGCGGCGCGAGCCACCACGGCCCGGGCGCCATGTGCTTCGCCCAGCCGACGATGCCGTTCACGCGGATCGCCGCGAGCTCGGCCGTCAACACCGAGATGATCGCCCAGGAGAGATTCGTCTCGACGTACGACGTCGGCCCGCCCAGCCCGGGCACGATGCCCATCAGGTTCGAGACCAGGATGAACAGGCCGAGCGTGCCGAGCAGCGGCATGTAGGCCTTCCAGTCGTGCCCGATCGCGTCGTGCGCGAGCGAGCAGACGCCCTCGAAGAGCACCTCGACGAAGTTCCGCAGCGAGAAGCGCGCGTCTGGAACCAGCGTGTCGGGGCCGACGCTGGCGCCGACCCGCCACGCGACCAGGAGCGTGAGGAGGATGCCGGCGACGAGCGCCTGGTACTGACCGTGGAGCGTGGATTCGAAGAGTCCGTAGACGGTGGGTGCGTGGCGCATGGCTCGCTACGACTCGACCGCGCGGCTCGCGCCGTGCCACAGCGCGGCGGGCACGATCGCGAGTAGACCGATGACGAACGGCGCGGGCGCCGCGCCCAGGTAACCGAGCGACGCGAGCACCGCGGCGCCGAGCAACAACAGGCGCAGAAACAGCGCGAGCTGTGTCGCCGGACGCGCGACGCGTCCGCCGATCGCGAGACGCACGCTTCCCTCTAGCACCGCGAGATTCACGACCTGGATCCCTCCCGCCAGAGCCAGGCTCCAAACGGCGTGCCATCCATACGGAATCGCCCCTGCGATTGCAACCGCGAGAAGCACTGCGTGCTTGGCCTGCAACGAAGGGTTGCGGCGCGGACTCACGGGGGCGGCGCGCTCGACTTCCCGAGCGCGATCAGCTTCCGGAACGCGTTCACCACGCCGAGGAGCAGAAACACGAACGTGAAGATCGGCGCCATGCCGGTCCACTTGTCGACGAAGATTCCGACCACCACGCCGACGACGACCGAGAGCGCGGCTTCCCAGGCCGAGTCAGCGCCGCGGCCCATCTTCAGCGGCGAGAAACGCGACGGCGGCCGCCCGGGTTCCACGTCGTTCAGAGCTTCCGGAACGCGCGGCGCGCGGCCTCTAGAGTCTGGTCGATCTCGGAGTCGCCGTGCGCCGTGGTGACGAAGCCGGCTTCGAACGGCGACGGCGCGAGGTAGATCCCCTGGTCGAGCATCGCGTGGAAGAAGCTGCGGAAGCGACCCGCGTCGGCTTTCTGCGCGTCGGCATAGTTTGCGACCGGGCCGGGGTGGAAGAAGAAGCCGAACAGCCCGCCGAGCGCGGTCGCGCTGAACGGCACGCCGGCCTCGCGCGCGAGCGCTTCGAGCCCGCCGGCCACGCGCTTGGCGTTGGCTTCGAGCTGCTCGAACGTGCCCGGCCGGCTCGCGAGCTCGAGCACGGCGAGACCGGCAGCGGTCGCGAGCGGGTTTCCGGAGAGCGTGCCGGCCTGATACACGGGTCCCTCGGGCGCCATGCGCTGCATGAGCGAGCGGCGCCCGCCGTACGCGCCGACCGGCAGGCCGCCGCCGATCACTTTGCCGAACGTCGACAGGTCGGGAGTCACGCCGAAGTGCGCCTGCGCCCCGCCGAGCGCGACGCGGAAGCCGGTGATCACCTCGTCGAAGATCAACACCGATCCGTGTCGGTCGCAGAGCGTGCGCAGGCCGTGCAGGAAGCCTTCCGCCGGCAGCACCATGCCCATGTTGGCCGCGACCGGCTCGACGATCAGTCCGGCGATCTCGGCGCCGCGCTCCGCGAACAACGCCTCGACGCGCGCGAGATCGTTGAACGGCAGCACGATCGTGTCGGCCACCGCGGCGCGCGGCACGCCGTCGGTGCCGGGGATGCCGAGCGTGGCGACCCCGGAGCCTGCGGCCGCGAGCATGTGATCGGGATGCCCGTGGTAGCAGCCGTCGAACTTCACGACGCGATCGCGGCCGGTTGCCCCGCGCGCGAGGCGGATGGCGCTCATCGTCGCCTCGGTTCCCGAGCTCACGAGCCGCAGCATCTCGACGCCGGGTACCAGCTGCACCACGCGCTCGGCGAGCTCGATCTCACTCTCCGTGGGCGCGCCGAAGCTCGTGCCGCGCGCGGCCGCGGCGCGCACCGCCTCGAGCACGATGGGATGCGCGTGACCGACGAGGATCGCCCCCCAGGACGCGACCCAGTCGACGTAGCGGTTGCCGTCCTCGTCCTCCAGGCGCGCGCCGGACGCGGAGCGGATGAAGCGCGCCTGCCCGCCGACGTAGCCGAAGGCTCGCACCGGGCTGTTGACGCCGCCGGGAATCACTTCCCGGCCGCGCTTCATGAGGCGCTTCGAGCGCCCCGTCCTCACGGCGCGTCCGATGCTCGCATGGGCACCCTACCCATGCTCCATGCTCGCATGGGCACCCTACCCATGCTCCGCCCCGGGCGGCTCCGCTGCGCCCTCGGCCTCGGCCTCCTCGTCGCCCTCGGCGAGCTTCGCGACCGAGACGACGCGCTCGCCCTCGGAGGGCTCCATGAGGCGCACGCCCTGGGTGTTGCGGCTCATCGTCGGGATCTCGGCGACCCGGGTGCGAATCATCTTCCCGCCGTTCGTGATGAGCATGATCTCGTCGCCGTCACTCACTTGCAGGATTCCCACGACCCGACCGTTCCGCTCCGTGGTCTTGATCGTGATGATGCCCTGCCCGCCGCGATTCTGTTCGCGGTAGTCGTCGAGCGGCGTGCGCTTGCCGAAGCCATTCTCGGTGACGGTCAGGATCGTCTTGCCGGGCTTCAGCACCTCCATGCCGACGGTGGCGTCGCCCTCGCGGGTCGAGATGCCGCGCACGCCGGTCGCGCTGCGGCCCATTGGACGAACCTGATCTTCGAGGAAGCGGATCGACTTGCCGTCCTGGGTCGCGAGCAGAATCTGCTCGCCGCCTGCCGTGCGCGCCGCGGCGATGAGCTCGTCGCCCTCGGAGATGTTGAGCGCGATGATGCCGCTGGGCCGCGGGTTGGAGAACGCCGCGAGCTCCGTCTTCTTGATCGTGCCGCCCCGCGTGGCCAGGACGACGAAGCCGGCCTCGTCGAAGGTGCGCACGGGCAGGATCGCTTGAATGCGCTCGCCTTCCCCCAGCCGCAGGAGGTTCACGAGCGCCTTGCCCTTCGCGGTGCGCGAGAGCTCGGGCAGTTCGAAGACCTTCAGCCAGTACACGCGGCCGAGGTTCGTGAAACACAAGAGATACGCGTGCGTGGACGCGACGAAGACCTTCTCGACGAAATCCTCGTCGGTGGTCGACGCGGCGACCTTGCCCTTTCCCCCGCGCCGCTGCGCGCGGTAGAGCCGCGGCACGTGGCGCTTGGCGTAGCCGCGGTGGGTGATCGTGACGACCATGTCCTCTTCCGCGATCAGGTCCTCGGTCGTGAAGTCCTCGACGGGCGCGGCGAGCTCGGTGCGGCGTGCGTCGGAGTATTTCTCGCGGATCTCGGCGAGCTCTTCGATGATCTTGTCGGTGACGAGCTGATCGTTGCCGAGCAGCGCCTTCAGCTCCTCGATCTTGGCGCGCACCTCGGCGAGCTCGTCGAGGATCTTCTGGCGCTCCATCCCGGTGAGTCGCTGCAGCCGCAGGTCGAGGATCGCCTGTGACTGGAGCTCGCTGAGCGAGAAGCGCGTCTGCAGCGCTTGGCGCGCGTCCGCCGGGCTCTGACTCGCGCGGATCAGGGCGATCACCGCGTCGAGATTGTCGAGCGCGATCTCGAAGCCTTCCAGGATGTGCGCGCGCGCCTCGGCCTGGCGCAGGTCGTAGGCGGCGCGGCGGCGCACCACCTCGCGGCGGAAGTCGAGGAAGTGCTGCAAGAGCGCCACCAGCCCGAGTGTCTGCGGGCGATTGCGCACCAGCGCGACCATGTTCACGCCGAAGGTGGTCTGCATCGGCGTCAGCTTGAACAGCTGGTTCAGCACGACCTGGTCGTCGGCGTCCTTCTTCAGCTCGACGACGACGCGCATGCCGCGGCGGTCGGACTCGTCGCGCACGTCGGAGATGCCGTCGATGCGCCCGTCGCGCACGAGCTCGGCGATCTTCTCGATCATCGACGCCTTGTTGACCATGTACGGGATCTCGTCGACGACGATGCGCAGCTTGCCGCCCTTGGCCTCCTCGATCGCCGCGCGCGCGCGCACCGTGAGCAGGCCACGGCCGGTGCGGTACGCCTCGCGTATCGGACCCGCCCCGCAGATCAAGGCGCCCGTCGGGAAATCCGGCCCGGGCAGCTTCTCCATGAGCTCGTCGAGCGTGGTGCGCGGGTTGCGCGCGAGCATGACGAGCGCGTCCACGGTCTCGCCGATGTTGTGCGGCGGGATGTTCGTGGCCATGCCGACGGCGATGCCGGACGAGCCGTTGACCACGAGATTCGGGATGCGCGTCGGCAGGACGAGCGGCTCGCTGCGCGTGTTGTCGTAGTTCGGGCCGTAGTCGACGGTCTCGCGCTCGAGGTCCGCGAGCATCTCGGTCGCGATCCGAGTGAGTCGCGCCTCGGTGTAGCGCATGGCCGCCGGCGGATCGCCGTCGATCGAGCCGAAGTTGCCCTGGCCGTCGACCAGCGGGTAGCGCATGGAGAACGGCTGCGCGAGGCGCACCAGCGACGGATAGACGACCGCTTCGCCGTGCGGGTGATAGTTGCCCGAGACGTCACCGGAGATCTTGGCGCACTTGCGGTACGGGCGATCGAACGAGAGGTTCAGGTCGTTGAACGTGACCAGGATGCGGCGCTGCGAGGGCTTCAAGCCGTCGCGCACGTCGGGCAGCGCGCGGCTGATGATGACCGACATCGAGTAGTCGAGGAACGAGCGGCGCATCTCGTCCTCGATCGCGACGGGGGTCGGCGGATTGACCGGAGGAAGCTCGGGAGTCTCTGGCGTTTCCGACATCGTCAGTGACTCAGATGTCGAGGTTCACGACGTTGAGGGCGTTCTTCTCGATGAACTCCTTGCGCGGCTCGACGAGATCGCCCATCAGGATGCTGAACGTCTCGCTGGCGCCCGGCGGATCCTCGACGGACACGTGCAGGAGCGTGCGCCGCGCGGGATCCATCGTGGTCTCCCAGAGCTGCTCGGCGTTCATCTCGCCCAGACCTTTGTAGCGCTGGATGTACTGACCCTTGCTCGCGATGCGCAGCAGGTCCGCCAGGAGGTGGCGCGGCGTCGGTATCTCGCGCGTGTCGCCGTCGGTGACCAGCCGGTACGGCGCGGTGCCGACGTTCCGGGCGTGCTCCGCGAGCGAGACGAAGCGCAGGTAGTCGGGTGATTCGAGCAGCGCCTGGTCGAACTCGAGCGAGCGTTGCACCGCGGTGTTCCGCACGTGCACGGTCGGCGTCCAGCGGCTGTGCTCGGCGTCGTGTCCCCACTCGACGCGCACGGGCAGCGTCTCTGGGTAGGCGAGCTCGAGATACTCGGTGAGTCGCCGCTCGAAGCCGGCGCGCTCCTCGGGCGTGGAGAGCGCCGCCGCGGGCGCGAGGCCCGACGCGGCCGCGGCCTCGACGATGCGCGCGTCGATCGCGCGGCGCTCCATCGCCGCCGCCACGCGCTCGCAGCGCTGCGCATCGGAGAGCAGCTCGCGCAAGGTCGCCTCGAGCAGCGCCTCCTCCTGGCCCGCCGCGAAAACCTCCGCCTCGGACAGACCGATGCCCAGCAGATGCTGCGAGAGCTCCGAGTCCGTCTGGATGTACTGCTCGCTCTTGCCGCGCTTCAGCTTGTAGAGCGGCGGCTGCGCGAGATACAGGTGGCCGCGCGTGATCAGGTCCGGCATGTGGCGGAAGAAGAACGTGAGCAAGAGGGTCTGGATGTGCGAGCCGTCGACGTCGGCGTCGGTCATCAGGATGACCTTGTGGTAGCGCAGCTTGCTCGCGTCGAAGTCCTCGCCGATGCCCACGCCGAGCGCCGCGATCATGGTCTGGATCTCGTTGTTCGCGAGCATGCGGTCGAGGCGCGCCTTCTCGACGTTGATCAGCTTGCCGCGGATGGGCAGGATCGCCTGGTTCGAGCGGTCGCGGCCCTGCTTCGCGGTGCCGCCCGCCGAGTCACCCTCGACGATGAAGATCTCGGAGCGCGCCGGGTCGCGCTCCTGACAGTCGGCGAGCTTGCCGGGCAGGCTCGCGCCGTCGAGCGCGCCCTTGCGGCGGGTGAGCTCGCGCGCCTTGCGCGCCGCCTCGCGCGCCCGCACCGCCTCGGTGCACTTCTGCGCGATGATCTTCGCCGCGATCGGGTTCTCTTCGAGATACGCCGAGAGCGTGTCGTAGACCAGGTTCGCGACGAGGCCCGTGACTTCGCTGTTGCCGAGCTTCGACTTGGTCTGGCCCTCGAATTGGGGGTGCGAGAGCTTGACGGAGACGACGGCGGCGAGGCCCTCGCGCGTGTCCTCGCCGGTGGCGGTCACCGCGTCCTTCTCGCTCTGGTGCTCCGTGATCCAGCGGTTCAGCGCGCGCGTGAGCGCGTTTCGGAAGCCCGTGAGGTGCGCCCCGCCCTCCACCGTGTTCACGTTGTTGGCGAAGCTGTAGACGCTCTCGTTGTACCCGTCGTTGTACTGGAGCGCGATCTCGATGTGGACGTCGGTGGTGACGATGCCGTCGCCCGTCGACTGCTCGTAGCTGCGGTCGCCCGACAGGAACACGACCGGGTGCAGGGCGACGGTGCCGCGGTTCAGATACTCGACGAACGACGCGATGCCGCCCTCGTAGTGCAGATCGTGCTTCTTGCCCGTGCGCTCGTCGTCGAGCGTGATGCGGATGCCGGCGTTCAAGAACGACAGCTCGCGCAGGCGGTTGGCCAGCGTGTCGAAGCTGTACTCGGTGCTCTCGAAGATCTTGGGGTCGGGGTGGAAGGTGATCTTGGTGCCGGTCTTTTCCGTGGTGCCGACGGTGTGGAGGTCGTCCTGGGGCACGCCGCGCTCGTAGCGCTGCTGGTAGACCTTGCCGTCCTTCTTGATCTCCAGGTCGAGCTTGTCCGACAGCGCGTTGACGCACGAGACGCCGACGCCGTGGAGGCCGCTCGAGACCTTGTACGCCTTGTTGCTGAAC
Source organism: Myxococcota bacterium (assembly GCA_035261165.1). GTDB lineage: Bacteria > Myxococcota_A > UBA9160 > SZUA-336 > SZUA-336 > VGRW01. Next base: position 982 of record DATFUE010000044.1, on the reverse strand, counting down.
TTACCGCCCGAGTGCAGCGTGGTCAGGACCACCTCGGCCGCGGGTCGCCCGAGCTTCGCGTGGGGATCTACCGGGATGCCGCGCCCGTTGTCCTCCACCGTGACCGAGCAGTCCGTGTGGATCGTGACTCGGACGGTGTCGCAGAAGCCCGCGACGGCCTCGTCGATCGAGTTGTCGACCACTTCGTAGACGAGGTGGTGCAACCCGCCCGGCCCGGTAGAGCCGATGTACATGGCCGGTCGCTTGCGGACCGGGTCGAGACCCTCGAGAACCTCGATGGATCTCGCGTCATATTCGGTCATTCGTGTTTCCGAACCCCTGGGACCTGATGCGTTACCGATGCCGGGGAGGACCGAAGCCCTTTGGGCGCGTTCCCTGCGCCGGGAGCCCTGTGGAATGCAGAGGCCCAATCGCGCCGCAAGCTACTGCAAACGCTCGGTAAAGTAGCTGAACGGAGCGCGTTCGGCTACAGCCGCATCGGCATGATGACGGCGCTCTCGTCGGCGTCGTCCGCGGGCCGAATCTGGACCGGGCTGAGCTCCTCGGAGAGCTCGATCGCGACTTCTTTCGCGGTCATGGCGCCGAGCACGTCGAGCAGGTAGCGCGCGTTGAACGCCGTCTCGAAACGCTCGCCCTGGTACTCGACCGGGAGTAACTCGCGCGCCTCGCCGAGATCGGGGTTGCTCGCGGAGAGATCGAGCTGACCGTCGGCCAACACGAACTTGAACCCGCGCGAGCGCTCGTGTGCCATGAGCGCGATGCGCCGCACCGCGTGTAGCAGCTTCTCGCGCTCGACCAGCAAGCGCACGCGATGCCCCTTCGGAAGAATCTGGCGGTAGTTCGGGAACTCGCCATCGATCAAGCGCGTCGTGAGCAGGAGATCCGGCCGGCGCACGTGCAAGAAGCCGTCGGCCGCGCCGATCTCCAGCGTTCCATCGCCCTCGTCGCACAGCTTGCGAATCTCGGCGATGCCCTTGCGGGG
>DATFUE010000043.1:0-4027 GCA_035261165.1 Myxococcota bacterium | reverse complement strand
CGACAGCGCACCTCGAGCAGGCCGAGGCCAAGAAGGTCTACGAGAAAGAGAAGATCCCCATCGGCACCTTGGCCGAGCGCGTCCGCCACGTGGTGGCGAGCTGCTTCGCCGGCCGGCGAATCTTGATCTTCTCGGGCGGCGCGGCAAAGGGGAAGGCGGAGATCCTCGAGGAGATCCGCGGCACCGCCGACGGCGGCGCATTCGGCTCGATCATGGGCCGCAACTCGTTCCAGCGGCCGAGGACCGAGGCGATCGAGCTGCTGCACGAGGTGATGGACATCTTCGCGAGTGCCTGAGCGGCTGCGCGTGCCCGCGTACTACGACTTCGCGTCGACGCTCTGCTACATCGCGCACCGGGTTTGGGGAGAGATGCGGCCCGAGCTCGAGTCACTCGAGGTCGAGCTCGTCTGGAAGCCGCTCGACCTCGCCGAGCTGGCGGGCTGGGCACGCGGGCGCGAGGTCGCGCCGGAGCGCTTCGCCAACGCGGAGCGAGTCGCGGACGAGCACGGCGTGCGAGTGAGTCCGCTGCGCGTCTGGCCCGATTCGCGCGAGGCCAACGCCGTGGCCCTCACGCTGGCCGGCACGCCGCAGGAGGCGGCATTTCGCGAGCGCGTATTCTGCGGCGTATTCGAGGAGCGCCGCGAGCTCGATGCGCCCGGGATCGTCGCGGCGTTCGCGCGCGACGTCGGAGTGTCACTCGACGAGCGGCGTCTGGCGCGCGCGCGGGACGAGCTCGAACTTCGCACGCAGGTCGCCGCGGAAGGGGACGTGACCGGCGCGCCGACGCTCATGCTCGACGAGTTCCCGTTCGGCGGCATCCAGTCGCGCGAGACCACGGTTCTCGTGCTCGAGCGCTGGGCGCGCCGCAAGCACGCGGGAGTCACCGTCGGTGGTTGAACATCCGCGGGCGCCGAAAGGCGACGGCGTCGTGCGCGTCCGACGCGAGACGCAAGGGCGCGGCGGCAAGACCGTGACGACCATCTCCGGCGTCAGCCTCGCGTCGGACGCATTGCTCGCGCTCGCCAGTGAATTGAAGCGCCGCTGCGGCACCGGCGGCAGCGTGAAGGACCACGTGATCGAGATCCAGGGCGACCACCGTCCAGCGATCGTCGCGGAGCTCGAGAAGCGCGGCTTCACCGTGAAGCTCGCGGGAGGTTGAGCATGGAACTTCGCGCGTCGGCGCTCTGGGCGGTCGTTCTATTCGGATGCGGGCCCTTCTTGCTGTTCCCGGGCGGCAAGCTCGACGGGCCCGTGAAGCCGACGCCATCGAGCTTCGCGTTTGCGACGAGCGGCGCGACGATCCAGTTGGAGACGCGTCCCGAGGATCCCTACTCGGTGAACGTCACGAGCGCGATCGCTGGAAACGGCCTCTACGTCTCGGCCGGAAACTCGCGATCGCGCTGGGTGCAGAACATCGAGGTGACTCCGCTCGTGCGCGCCCGCGTCGAGGGCGACGTCTATGAGCTCCGCGCACGGCGGGTGGTCGATGCAGCAGAGATGGACGCATTTGCGGAAGCGTGGGTGAGCCGCAATGGCTGGGCGCGCGACCCGAGGAAGCTCGGCGGCGAGACCTGGGTCTTCCGTCTCGAGCCGCGCTCGGCAACGACACACTGAAGGAGAGCAGCTCCTTGCGGCTGCGTGGTACGCTCGAGGCGATGGAAGTGCGCAGATATTCCAGCGGATGTGGCGCTTTGGTGAGGGGCATCGATCTGGCGCGTTTCTCGGACGTCGAGAAGCACGAGCTCTGGAAGGCGTTCCTCGAGCACGGCGTGCTGTTCTTCGTCGATCAGAAGCTCACCCCCGAGGACCACATCGCCTTCGCCGAGAGACTCGGCTCGATCGTGATCAACAAGTTCTTTCCCGAGAACAGCGCGCACCCGGAGATCGCCGAGGTGCGCAAGGAGAAGGAGCAGCGCACGAACATCGGCGGCGGCTGGCACGCGGATCACAGCTACGACGACGCGCCGGCGCTCGGCTCGATCCTGGTCGCGCGCGAGCTCCCGGACGCCGGCGGTGACACGATGTTCGCGAACCTCTACGCCGCGTACGACTCACTCTCGGAGGGACTGAAGCGCACGCTCGCGACCCTGCGCGCGAAACACTCGAACCGGCACCTCTACGGCGCCCATGGGCTGTACCGCAAGAGCGACCTCGCGCCGCAGCTCAAGGGCGAGGAGGGCGTGGGCGATGCGGTCCACCCCGCGGTGATCACGCACCCGGAGAGCGGCCGGAAGGCGCTCTACGTGAACCCCGGCCACACCCTGCACTTCGAGGGCTGGACCGCGAGCGAGAGCCAGGCCCTGCTCTCGTACCTGTACGCGCACGCGACCAAGCCCGAGTTCACCTGCCGCTTCCGCTGGTCGCCCGGCTCGGTCGCGTTCTGGGACAACCGCTGCACCTGGCACTACGCGATCAACGACTACCACGGCGAGCGGAGGCTGATGCACCGGATCACCCTCGAGGGTACGCCGCTTTCGGCCTGGGAGACGCGGTAGAATCGGCTCCATCGGAGGGCCGAACCGTGTCCAACCCCGTCACGCTGTCTCTCGTCGACCTCACCGCGCAGCTCCACGCGCGCAAGCTCTCGCCCGTCGAGCTGATGGACGCGGTGCTGGCGCGCATCGACGCGACGAACCCGACCTTGAACGCGGTGGTCGCGCTGCACGACCGCGAGCGCTTGCGGGCGCAGGCGCGCGAGGCCGAGGCGCGCATCGCGCGCGGCGAGGGGCGGGCGCTCGAGGGGGTGCCGCTCGGCGTGAAGGACCTCGAGGACACGGCGGGGCTCGTCACCTCGCACGGCTCGGTTCCGTACAAGAACAACCGCGTCGACCACGACTCGGTGCAGGTGGAGCGGCTGCGCGCAGCGGGCGCGATCCCGATCGGCAAGACGAACGCGCCGGAGTTCGGAGTCACCGCGATCACCAAGAACCTCGTCTTCGGAGTGACTCGCAGCCCGTGGAATCCGGAGCGCACGCCGGGCGGCTCGAGCGGCGGCTCCGCGGCCGTGCTGGCGGGCTGCATCGTGCCGCTCGTCACCGCGAGCGACGGCGGCGGCTCGACGCGCATCCCGGCCAGCTTCGTCGGCGCGTTCGGCCTGAAGCCGAGCTATGGGCGCATCCCGCACGAGCCGCACCGGCTGTGGTACTTCGGGGACACGGCGGTGCACGGGCCACTCACCAAGACCGTCGCCGACAACGCGCTGTATCTCGACATGACCTGCGGCTACGACCGGCGCGATCCGAAGTCACTCCCGCACCCGGGCTACTCGTACCGCGCGAAGCTGGCCGAGGGCGTGCCGCGCAAGCTGCGCATCGGTTACTCTGCGGACCTCGGCTACGCGGTGGTGCAGTCCGACGTCGCGCAGGCGGTGTACGACGCGGTGCGCGTGTTCGAGAAGCTCGGTCACACGGTCGAGGAGATCGCGGGCGGGCCGCCGAAGCTCGGCGAGGCCTGGGGCGTGTTCGGCTCCTTCGAGATGGCGGCCGCGCATCTGCACCTGTTGCCCGAGCACGAGTCGGAGTTCCAGCGCGGCGTGCTCGCCTCGATGAAGGGCGCGTGGGACATGACACCGGAGTGGTTCAGCCAGGCGGCGCAGGCGCGGCAGAGCCTGTCGGCCTGGGCGGCGTCGGTGTTCGAGAAGTACGACCTGCTGGTCACGCCGACGGTCCCGTACGATCCGCCTCCGGCGAAGGGGCCGTTCCCGAGCGAGACCGAGGGCAGGCGGCAGCTCGCCTGGGGCGTCGCGTCGTTCACGATCCCGTTCAACTTGTCGTGGCACCCCGCGTGCTCGCTGCGCGTCGGGCTCTCGAACGCGGGTCTGCCGATCGGAATGCAGATCGTCGCCGAACGCCACCAGGACGACCTCGTGCTGCAGGCCGCGCAGGCGTTCGAGCGCGAGCGCCCATGGCACCCGCACTGGCCCGTCATCTAGCGTGACTCGCGCCGCGGCGCTCGCGGAGCTCGAGGCCGACGCGGCCTTCGTGCACGAGACTCTCGCCCCGACGCCGCAGATCGCCTGGCCGCTGCT
>DATFUE010000042.1:0-9725 GCA_035261165.1 Myxococcota bacterium | reverse complement strand
CTTCACGGTCGAGATCCGCTTTCTGCACGCGAACGCGCGCCACCATTCGATCGCCTTCGCGTCCGTTCCGATGCCCAAGCGCCTGCACCACTTCATGCTCGAGGTGGGCTCGCAGGACGACGTCGGCCGCGCGCACGACCGGTGTCTCGAGGCGGGGGTCAGCTTCAGCATGGATCTGGGCAAGCACCCGAACGACGGCGTGTACTCGTTCTACGCCAAGACACCGTCGGGCTTCGACGTCGAGTTCGGCTTCGGCAGCGTGAAGGTCGACGACGCGACCTGGAGCGTGCGCAGCTACGACCACGTGAGCCTCTGGGGTCACAAGCCGCGCGCCGCGAAGGGGGCGTGAGTGCGCATCGATGTGCACCACCACATCCTGCCGCCCGACTACGTGTCCGCGCTCGCGAAGCTCGGCATCAGCGGCGGCGGCGGCATGCCGTTCCCGCGCTGGGATCCGGCGAGCACGCTGGAGATGCTCGATCGCCAGGGAATCTCGGTCGCCGTGACTTCGGTCTCGGCGCCCGGCGTCCACTTCGGCGACGACGCGTTCGCGCGCGAGCTCGCGCGCCGCTGCAACGTGCTCTCTGCGAAGCTGGTCGCCGACCACCCCACGCGCTTCGGCGCGTTCGCGATCCTGCCGCTGCCCGACGTCCCGGGCGCGCTGCGCGAGCTCGAGTACGCGCTCGACGTGCTGAAGCTCGACGGCGTGGTCCTGCTCACGAGTCACAGTGACGGCCGCTATCTCGGCGACCCGCTCTTCGAGGACGTCATGGCCGAGCTCGACCGGCGCAACGCCGCCGTGTTCGTGCACCCGGTGGTGCCGAAGTCGAGTGAGTCGATCCGGCTCGACGTGCCGGGCTTCGCGGCCGAGTTCGTCTTCGACACGACGCGCGCGGCGATCAACCTGATCTGGACTGGCACCTTGGAGCGGCGGCCGAACCTGCGCATCATCCTCTCGCACGCGGGCGGCACGACGCCCTATCTCGCCGGGCGCATCGGCCTGCTGGCCGCGCTGCCCCAGATTCGCGAGCGGGCCCCGAAGGGGCCGGCGCATTATCTGGCGCAGTTCAACTACGACACGGCGCTCTCCGCGAACCCGAATGCGCTGCGCTCGCTGCAGGAGCTCGTCGGGCCGGAGAAGATCCTGTTCGGCAGCGACTTCCCGTTCGCGCCGGAGCCGATCGCGCGCGCCTCGATCGAGGGCCTCGCGCGCTATGCCGGCTTCGATGCGCCGGCCCGCGCGCGGATCGAGCGCGAGAACGCGCTCGCGCTCCTGCCGGGCCTGGCCGCGCGCCTGCGGGATTCGCGGTGAGTCGCGCGGCCGCAGCGCGCGAGCCGACGCGCAAGGAGCAGCAGGGCGCCGAGTCGCGCCGCCGCATCCTCGATGCGGCTTCGAGCTTGATGGGCGAGCGCGGCTTCGCGGGCACGAGCATCTCGGAAGTGAGTCGTCGCTCCGGCCTGCCGGCGAGCTCGATCTACTGGCACTTCGAGAGCAAGGAGGGGCTCCTCGGCGCGGTGGTCGAGGAGGGCGCGCAGCGCTGGTTCGACGAGCTCCCGAAGCCCGAGAGGGGCGGGGACGAGCTCGGCTTCGCTCACTTCGGCCCGGTCACCGCCTCAGCGCTCGAGAAGCGGCCGGAGTTCCTCCGGCTCCTGTTCCTGATCGCGCTGGAGCGCAAGCACATCGACAAGACGTCGCTCCAGGCCATCCGCCGGGTGCGCAAGCTGGCGCTGGTGCGCATCCGCAAGACGCTCGTCGGCTGGCTCGCCGCGCAGGCTGTCCCGGACCCGGAGTCGCTCGCGGACCCGCTCTCGCTGTTCGCGCTGGCGGTCGCCGACGGAGCGTTCATCCAGAATCACATCGATCCGCGCGGGGCGGACGTCGCGCGCACCTTCGAGCTGCTGCACCGCTCGCTGGCGGCGCTGGGCCGCGAGCTCAGAACTCGAGGCTGACTCGGGTCGTGCCGCGCGCGAAGCGCGGAAACACGCTTCGCAACGCGAGCGCCGCGAGTCCGGTGCGCAGCGCCAAGGGCACCACCGTGGCCATGAGGAGGCGCGCGCCGAGCGTGCGCTGGAACAGCACGCGCGGCGCGTTCCGCTGCAGCGTCTGGATCTCCTTCACCTCCGGCAGGCGCTCGCTGACGATCGCGCGCGCGGCGCGGTCGAGCTCGTCCGCGCTCGCCCCGCGCAGCAGCGGCGGGCCGAGGTGATTCGCGGCGACGACCGCGTCGCGCAGGGCGATGTTGATGCCCTGCGCGCCGACCGGAGACATCGGGTGCGCGGCGTCGCCGAGCAACAGGACGCCGGGAGCGCTCCACACGTCCAGGTGATCGCAGACCACGTCGAGCAGGAACGGATGAGTCACTTCGGCCGCGTGCGCCCGAATCCACGCCGCCAGATCCGCGGGCAGGTTCTGGGCGAGCTGCTCGATCCAGTGCTCGACGCCGCCGTGGCGAATGTCTCCGTAGCTTCCCTTCTCGATCGCCCAGCCGAGCTGCAGGAGCCCGTCCGGCGCTTCGAAGACGATCGCGAAGTGACCGCGGCCGACGCAGCCGCGCACGCGAGCGCGCATGAACTCCGGCAGCGGGAACTTGCACCAGACCACGTCGAACGCCTGCGCGTCGCGTCGGCGCTCGAGACCGACGCGCTTGCGCACGAGCGAAGCGCGCCCGTCGCAGGCGATCACGAAGTCCGCGGCGAGCTCGCGCGGGCCGGCCGGCCCGTCGACCCGCAGCCCGACGACCCGGCCGGCGGCCTGAGTCACGTCGCGCACGGTCGCGCCGCGCAGCAGCTCGAAGCCGGCGTGCTTGCCGGCCTGCGCCACCAGCATCTCGAGCAGCGCGGGCTGAGAGACGAAGCGGGGCAGGGGAGTGCCCGCGGGGAGCGCCGACGCATCGATGTGCAGCCGGTGGCGCCCGTTCAGGTAGACGTCGAGGTCGCGGATGCGCGCCTGCGGCAGTGACTCGAGCTCGGCGCCGAGGCCCATCTGCGCTAGCGCCTCCACGCCGCCGGGCATGAGGCCCTCGCCGCGGAACTCGCGCGCGAAGTCGCTCTGCCGCTCGACCAAGGTCACCGCGATGCCGCGGCGCGCCAGCAGGAACGCGAGCGCCGCACCGGCCGGGCCCGCGCCGGCGATCGCGACCCGCAGCGAGTTCGCTTCCCCCGACACGGGCCGACTCTAGCACCGGCTTGACCCCGGGAGCCCACTGACGGTAGTGTCAGTTGCTGACATGCCCGTCAGTCGATCGCGCAATCGCACGCCGCGCCGGCCCCCCGCGACCGGAGGTCGCGCCGCGGACCGGACCGGCCGCACACAGGCCGGAGCTCGCGCCTCGGAGCCCCGCGGCGGCCGCGCCGCCGAGCGCGCCCGAGCCTCGACCCGCGCGCGCCTGCGGGCGAGCGGGCGAAAGCTGCTCGCCGAGCGCGGGCTGCACGCGGTCACCAGCCACGACATCGCGGGCGCTGCGGGGGTCGCGGCGGGCACGTTCTACCTGCACTTCCGCGACAAGGAAGAGCTGTTTCGCGAGCTCGTCTTCGAGGCGGTCGCGGAGCTCGAGCAGCGGCTCGAGACTGCCGTGCATCCGCTGCGCGAGCGCCCCGAAGCCGCGGCGCGCGCACGCGCCGAGGTATTGCTCTCGTTCGCGGAGCAGCACGGCGAGCTCGTGCGCCTAGCCTTCGGCCGCGGCTCAGAGGCGGGCAGCGTGGGAGCCGACGCGCTCGACCAGCTCGTCGCGCGCCTGGAGCGCGAGATCTGCGCGCAGCGCGGCAAGGCGAAGGCGGGGCTACACCCCGCGGTGACGGCCCAGGCGATCGTCGGCATGTGGGCGCGCGTCGTCACCTGGTGGGCGGAAACTCCGGGGCGCGCGCCGCGCGCCGCGGTTCTCGAAACCCTGGTCGATCTCCAACTCTCGGGCATCCGAGGAGGGCCGTCATGAGCTCGTCGAGTCACATCACGCACAACGCCGCCTACGACACCGTCCAGCGCGACGACTTCCCCGCGATGATCGAGGTCGAGCGCTACGCCGAACGGAGCGACGCCTTCGACCAGATCATCTCGGCGACGGAAGACCACTTCTGGGATCCGCTGGATCCCGCATATGTCGACTTCTCGACGCCCTTCGACGTGCGCGAGCGCCTGCTCATGCCCCGCGAGTTCACCGTCGAGCTGAACTGCGCGGTCGCCGATCGACTGACGCCGCAGCAGCAGATCGAGCTCGCGAACGAGAGCACGCGCTTCGCGCTCTCGTCGATCCTGCACGGCGAGCAGGGCGCGCTGTCGCTCTCCGTGTCGCTGTGTCAGATCCTGCGCGACCCGGGCGCGCAGGAGTACGCCGCGAACCAGGCGCGCGAGGAGGCGCGCCACGTGACCGCATTCTCGCGCTACGTGCAGGCGCGCTGGGGCACGCCGCTTCCGGTCGGCACGACCCTGGGGAGTCTCTTGAACGAGCTCGTGCTCGCGCCGGAGGTGTACAAGAAGCTGGTCGGCATGCAGATGCTGGTCGAAGGGCTGGCGATGGGCGCGTTCGCGACGATTCACTCGCTCACCGAGGACCCGCTGCTGCGCCGCACCGTGCAGCTGGTGATGACCGACGAGGCTTTCCACCATCGCTTCGGGAAGATCTGGGCGGAGCGCACCGTCCCCAAGCTCACCGAGGAGGAGCACGAGCGCGTCGAGGCGTGGGCGGCGAAGTGCTTCCAGACGCTGCTCTTCAATCTGGTGAACTCGGAGCAGAAGCAGCACATCTACGCGCGCTTCGGGCTCGACTGGCAGTGGGTGCGCAGCGCGGTGCTCGAGGCGTTCACGGACGCCGACCGCCGCTCCGCGATGACCCGCAGCACCAACATCTTCCGCGTGCTGATCAAGACCCTGTTCAAGGCCGGGATCATCACCGAGCGCACGCGCTCGACCTACGCGCTGTGGGTCGACATGGACGAGCTCTCCCGCGAGCGCGACGAGGTCGTGGGACAGGACGTCGCCGACGCGGCGATGGTCGAGCTGCGGGAGCTCAACCGCGGGCGGAAGAAGATCGGCCGCGCGCTGCGCGCGACCGCCTAGGGCTTCGCGGGGCCGCCCGGCGCGCCTTCGGGACGGGGCGCCCCGCCCGGCGGCTCGCGGTACGTGATGAAGCCGTGCGACGGGTCGTACGGCGAGACGCCGCACTGCACGCGATCGCCCTGGATCACGCGGATGTGGAAGCGCCGCATGCGGCCCGAGAGCTGGGCGGTGATCTCACTGCCGTTCTCGAGGCGGACGAGATAGCGCCCGCCGCCGAGGATTTTGGCGATCGCACCGCTCACCGTGATCAGGTCTTTCTTGGACATCGAGCGGCGGCATTATAGCGGCGGACCGTCAACCTGCAGCAGCGGCGGCGCGGACTCGGTCTGAATCGTCGTGTGCGCGACCGCGTACTCCTGGTGCAGCAAGCGGTGAACCGCGCGGCGCACCGCCTCCGGATCCGCGCCGGGCTGCAGATCGACGTGTGCACTCATTGCGGGGAAGCCGCTGGCGACGGTCCAGATGTGCAGATCGTGGATGCGCGCGACGCCCTTCACCGCGCGCACGCGCTCGGCGACCTCGTCGAGGTCGAGGTGGCGCGGCGCGCCCTCGAGCAGAATGTCGACCGAGTCGCGGATCAGGCGCAGTGCGGAGACGACCAGGAGCAGCGCGATCGCCAGGCCCGCGATCGCGTCCGCCCGGTCCCAGCCGAACGCGAGGATCGCGCCAGCCGCGGCCATGGCGGCGACGGAGCCGAGCGCGTCGCCCGCGACGTGAAACAGCGCCGCCCGCACGCTCAAGCTGGTTCGCGCGCCGCGCAGCAGGAGCGAGCCGGAGACCAGGTTCGCGGCCAGCCCGAGCGCGGCGATGGCCAGCATCGTGCCCGGGTGCGCTACGTGCGGCGAGCCGAGCCGCGCGAACGACTCGGCCGCGATGCCCACCGACACGCCGCCGAGCAGCAGCCCGTTCAGGAGCGCCGCCAGGATTTCGGCGCGGCCGTAGCCAAAGCTGTGTCGCCGCCCGCGCGGCTGATTCACCGCCCAGGCGGCAAACAGAGCGATTCCGAGCGCGCCCGCGTCGGTCAACATGTGACCCGCGTCCGCCAGCAGCGCGACCGAGCCCGTCAGCCAGCCGCCGACGGCCTCGACCAGCAGCACGGCCACGGTCAGCGCGAACGCGCGGCCCAGCGCGAACGAGTCCGAGCGGTGCGGGCGCGCCCGGCCGTTGTCGCGCGCGTCCGTGGCGCCGTGCGCGTGTGCGTGGTCGTGGGTCACTTCCAGCGCATCTCCGCTTGTCAGCTTGCCGCACGGTACAATTGCGAGCCAGGAGGGAGCATCCATGGAGCGTCTCTGGCTCGCGCCCACGTTCGCGATCGTGTCTCTGTTGATCCTCGGTCCGCTGCTGGCGTACTTCCACGTCGTGCCGGGGCTCGCGGGCTTCAGCCTGGTGCTGCTCGCGGTGCTGGTCGGGGTCGTGTTCGGGATCGGGCTCGCCGCCGCGTCCGCATTCGCGACCGTGACCAACAAGCCGTGGCGGCCGCGCTCGGTGCGCGCCGCGATCGTGCCCCTGTTGGTCGGTCTGCCGATCCTCGCGCTCGCCAGCATGTCGAAGGTGCCGGCGATCCACGACATCTCCACCGACCTCGAGAATCGCATCGAGTTCACGCCCGATGTCGCTGCCGCATCGTCGAATCAGGACCCGCCCGCAGAGCAGCGCGCGATCGTCGAGGGGCTGCAGAAGAGCGGGTACCCGGACATCGCGCCGGTGGTCCTGGCGCTCCCGGCCGACCAGGCGTTTGTGCGCGCGAAGGCCGTGGCGGAGAAGATGCCGGGCTGGAACGTCACGCACGCGGACGCGGAGACCGGCCGGATCGAGGCCACCGCTACCTCGAAGCTCTTCCACTTCGTAGACGACATCGCGATCCGCGTGCGGCCGGACGGAGCGGGCTCGCGCGTCGATCTGCGCTCGCGCTCGCGCGTGGGCCAGAGCGACCTCGGCGCGAACGCGGCGCGCATCCGCGCGTTCTCCGCGGAGCTCGTGAAGCCGAGCTAGCCGCGATTCACGACGGCGGCTTCGCCAGCTCGCTGTCGATCATCGCGCTCATGCCGTCGAGCGTGCGCGTGCGCACTTTCTTGCCGCCGATGAACAAGGTCGGCGTGCCGCGCACATCCACGACGTTGCCGAGCTGCATCTCCGCGTCGATGCGCTTGTCGTAGGCCTCGCGGTTCTTCTCCAGGTCGCTCTTGAAGCGCTTCACGTCGAGGCCGGCCTGCTTCGCGTAGTCGTCGGCCTTCGCCGGATCGAGCGTCGGCTGATTCACCACCAGCACGTCGTGCATCGCCCAGAACTTTCCCTGCTCCTGCGCCGCCATCGACCAGTGCGCGGCGGGTCGCGCCACCGCGTGCATCGGCAGCGGGAACTGCTTGTACACGAAGCGCACGCCCTTCGGATACTTCTTCAGCACTTCCTCGATCAGCGGCGCGGCGCGCGCGCAGAACGGGCACTGGAAGTCGGAGAACTCGACGATCGTGACCGGTCCGCTCGCGTCGCCGCGCACCGGCGATGCCTCGATGCCGATCGCGTAGACCTTGTCGAAGTCCTCGGATGGCGGGCCCTGCGGCCGCTGCGCGCTGGCGAGCTTCTTCTGCCCGTCCTCGAGCGCGGTGAGCTTCGCGAGAATCTCGTCCTGCTTCGCGCGGATCTCGGCGAGATCCTTCGCGGTCTGCTGGGAGCAGCCGGCGAGCGAGGCGATCAGGCAGACGGCCAGGACGGCGAGCGCGCGAGTCTTCATGCCGCGGAGCTTAGATCAGGCGCGCAGCCGCCACCAAGCGAAGATTCCCAGGAGCAGCAGCGACTCCGGCAGCGCGAAGGCGAGAAAGTAGAAGTACGCGACGGTCTGCTGCAGGGTCAGCGGGTCCTGGTTCGGCGTCCAGCCCTTGTCGGACAGGGCGATGTGCTGCTCGTCGTTGCCGAGCCAGCGCACTGCGTTCAACAGCAGGTCGCGGTTGTAGAGCGCCTCGAGCAGCCGGTTCGAGGCGAAGTCGCGGTCGCCGATCACGACGATGCGCGCCTCGTGCTGCGACGTGTCCTCGTCGCCGCCGCGCGGATAGCGTCCGGTGGCGACGACCGAGATCTCTCGCGGGTCCGCGCCATCGGGCGGTGCGCCCTCGAGGCCGGCGAGCGCGCGGGCCACGTCACTCGAGGTCCAGGCACGCGGGCTCGCGAACGCCGCGCGGTCGAGCTTGTCGTCGGGCTGCGGCTTGCGCCCGAGCTCCACGGGCCGCGCGCGCGGCAGCAACACCATCGTGCGCTGCGAGAGGTTGCGGGTCACCGGGTTGTAGGGCGCGAACAGGTGCACGAGCAGGTTCACCGGCTTCGGATCCTTCAAGAGCGGGCTCGAGGCGCGGTCCAGCACGACCTCGTCGGCGAGCGCGAAGCCCCACTTCGCCAGGAAGTCGCGGTAGAAGTTCGAGCGCTGGCCCGCGTCGGCGAGCACCAGCATGCGGCCGCCGCGCGCGAGATAGCGGTCCAGCACGGCGAGCTCTTCGGGCATCAGGTCGCGCTCCGGCGCCGCGACGACCACGAGATCGGCGTCCTCGGGAACCTCCGCCGCCGCGGGCCCGACGAACGCCTGCGGGTCGAAGCCCTGGTCGCGCAAGAGCGCCGCGATACCCGAGAAGCCGGTGTCCGCCTCGCTCGCGAGGTCGATCTCGCCGTGGCCGATCGTGAAATACACGCGGACCGCGTGCTCGCGGGTGAGTCGCGCGAGCGCGCTCGTGATGTTGCGCTCGGACGGGTAGCCGACCGGATCGCAGACGTCGCCGCGGCAGGCGATCACCGTGGTCGCCGTCGTGGTGTAGATGTCGCGCGCCGCCTCGGGCGGCTCGCGCCGGCTCGCGTCGCGCACCTCGATCGCGGGACACGAATCGGTGTAGGCGTCGACCAGCAGCCGGACGTCCTTCGCGAGCAGCGCGTCCTCGAAGAACACGAGCTGCACCGGCTCACCGCGCTTCTGCGCCAGGTCGCGGCACAGCGCGACCGTCTGCTCGGAGAGCGTGTACATGCGGTCCACGGTGAGGTCGATGCGCGCCGTGAGCGCGCTCGCCCAGACGTCCACGCCGATCATGAGCGCGAGCGCGCCGACCAGGATCGCCGACCAGCGGACCACCACACGCCGTGACTCCGCGCCCGAGAAGCCGCGGAAGCGGCGCGCCTGGGCGATCGCGCCGATCGCGACCAGCAGCACGCCCAGCGCCAGGTTCGCGCTCGAGAACGCCGTGAGCCCGTGCAGCGAGCGGGTCGCGTAGTACGACCCGACTCCGACGAGGATCATCACGAGGCCGGCGGCGGGCAGGAAAGCCATCAGCGCGCCCGCGAGAGCTCGAGCGACGCCAGCGAAGCCAGCCAGCCGAACGCCGCGATCCCGGCGAAGTACACCACGTTGCGCAGCTCGATCACGCCGCGCGCGAACGAGCCGTAGTGCGAGAGCAGCGCGCCCTCGCGCAGGACCGCCGCCACCTGCTCCGACACGGTGTTCGAGAGCCACGCGAAGTCGAGCAGCACGAACGGGATCGCGTAGCCCAGCACCGCGGCGACGATCTGACTCGAGGTGAACGACGAGCAGGCGAGCCCGAGCGACGCGACCGCGCAGCCGTAGAAGATCTGGCCGGAGTACAGCGCGACCAGGTGCTCGAAGCCGAGCCCGCCGCGCAGCACCACCACCGCGGGATAG
>DATFUE010000041.1:0-2058 GCA_035261165.1 Myxococcota bacterium | reverse complement strand
GACCGAGAACTCGGCGCTGCAGAAGACGCGCAATCCGTGGGATCCCTCGCGCATCCCCGGCGGCTCCTCGGGCGGAAGCGCGGCCGCGGTCGCCGCGCGCCTGGTGCCCGCCGCGCTCGGCACGGACACCGGCGGCTCGATCCGGCAGCCGGCGGCACTCTCCGGCGTCGTGGGGCTGAAGCCGACCTACGGTCGCGTGTCTCGCTACGGCATGGTCGCCTTCGCGAGCTCACTCGATCAGATCGGGCCGATCGCGCGCAGCTGCGCCGACGCGGCGCTCTTGCTCGGCGCGATCGCGGGTCACGATCCGCGCGACGCGACTTCGTACCCGGAGGCCGCGCCGAACTTCGTGGCCGCGCTCTCGGGGGACGTCTCGGGCCTGCGCATCGGCCTGCCGCGCGGCTTCTTCGACGGCGAAGGCGCCGACCCGGAGACACTGGCGCGCGCGCGCGACGGGCTCGAGACACTGCAGGGACTGGGCGCGAAGACCGTCGACGTCGAGCTGCCGAACAGCGCGCACGGCATCGCGACTTACTATCTGATCTGCACCGCGGAGGCGTCGTCGAACCTCTCGCGCTACGACGGCGTGAAGTACGGCTTCCGCGCGCCCTCGACGACGCTCGACGAGATGTACGAGCGCACGCGCTCGGAGGGCTTCGGCGCGGAGGTGAAGCGGCGCATCCTGCTAGGCACCTACGTGCTGTCCGCGGGCTACTACGACGCGTACTACCGCAAGGCGCAGCAGGTGCGCACCCTGATCCGCGCCGACTTCGAGCGCGCGTTCGAGATCTGCGACCTGATCGCCACGCCGACGACGCCGGGCCCCGCCTGGAAGCTCGGCGAGCTGGTCGAAGACCCACTGCAGATGTATCTCGCGGACGTGTACACGGTGACCGCGAACCTCGCGGGGCTGCCGGCGCTCTCCATGCCCTGCGGCTTCACGTCCGCGGGCCTGCCGGTCGGCCTGCAGCTGATCGGGCGGCCGCTCGACGAATTCGCGGTGCTGCGCGCCGGCGACGCGTTTCAGCGCCACACCGACTTTCACGAGCGCATTCCCGCGGGGTTGAAGTCGTGAGGCGCTGGCTGCTCGTCGCCGCAGCGGTCTTCGCGCTGCTTCTGATCCTCGCAGCTGTCGCCCTGTCGTTCTTCGACGCCGAGACACTGCGCGTCCCGCTGCAGCAGCGGGCGAGCGCGGCGCTCGGGCGCGACGTGTCGCTGGGCAAGATCTCCCTGGCCCTCTTCCCGCTCCCCGCGGTGCGCATCGACGACGTGCGCATCGGCGGCGTGAAGCCGAATGACACGCCGCTGGCCCAGATCGCGGAGCTCCGCCTGCGCGTCGCCGTGCTGCCGCTGATCGCGGGCAAGGTGGTGCTGCGCGCGCTGGAGCTCGACTCACCGCGCATCTTCGTCCCGTTCGACAAGGACGGGAAGCCAATCCTGCCGGGCGCGGGCGCGGCCGGGGCGAAGCCGAAGGCCGAGGGGAGGCCCGGCGAGAAACCGCCGCCCGCCAGCGAGTCGGCGGGCCTCGCGCTGGCGGTGGACCGCATCGCGATCCACGACGCCGACATCACCGCCGGGCCGTGGAAGGTCGAGCACGCGCACGTCGACGGACATCTCTCGCTCGACGGCAGCGGCGCGTTCAAGTACTCCGCGAATCTCCCCGGGCTCGCGACCCTGCGCTCCGGGGAAGTCGAGCTGGCCAAGCTCACGAGCGCCGCGCCCCAGGTCGACGCGCGCGGCGAATTCAGCGCCGACCTCGCCGAGCTCCGCAGGCGCTTCGCACTCACCCAAGAGGTGTCGGGGAAGGCGAGCGGGGAGTACGCGGTCACGCTCGCCGGCGGCGAGGTGAAGGCGGCGAGCGCCAGCGTCGACGTGCCGGACCTGCTCCTGCGCTCCGGCGCGCTCGTCGTCTCGGGGCCGACGCGCGGTCACGCGGTGCTCGGCGAGAGTTACTCGCTCGATCTGTCGGACACGCGCGTCGAGCAGAAGGACGTGTTCGCGAAGCCCAAGCGCACGACTTTGTCGGTGACCGGGAAGCTCGGCAAGGAGGCGTCGCTC
>DATFUE010000040.1:0-4019 GCA_035261165.1 Myxococcota bacterium | reverse complement strand
GTAGTCGCAGAGGTCGGGCGAAGTCGAGGGCACTTCGCGGGCGAAGCGGAGTGCGAGCGCGCGAAAGAACTCCGCGCCGACGAGCCGCGCGCAGACCGGGTGCACCGACTCGAGCGCGCCGGAGAGCGCGGCGAGCGTCGTCTCGCGGTGGACGCGGAGCCGCTCGCCGCCGGCGAAGAGCTCGCGCGCGAACGCGCGCTGCAGCTCAGCCAGCAACGGAGCCCCCTGGCGCTGCCGCGCGCGAGAGCAGCCCGTCGGCTCTTCGCGCCTCGTCGAGCAGCGCGCCGAGGGCCGGGATCGCGCGGTCGCGCTCCAGCACCGCGGGCAGCGGGCCGAAGCGCGCCAGCGCGCGCTCGAACAGGGCCCACACCGGGTCGGGCACCGGCGCACCGTGCGTGTCGAGCAACAGCTCGCCGCTGGCCTCGTGACCCGCCAGGTGGAGCTGCGCGACGCGCTCGCGCGGCAGTGAGTCGACGTACGTCTCGGCCGAGAAGCCCAGGTTCGCCGCGGAGACGAAGACGTTGTTCACGTCGAGCAGTATGAGACAGTCCGCGCGCGCGGCGATCTCGGCCAGGAACTCCCACTCGGCGAGCTCCGACTCGGCGAAGCGCGCGTAGCCGGAGACGTTCTCGAGGGCGATGCGCCGGCCGAGCGCGTCCTGCGCGCGCTCGACGCGCTCGGCCACGTGAGTCACCGCCTCCTCGAGGTACGGCAGCGGCAACAGGTCGTGCAGCTGTCGCCCGTCGAGCGACGCCCACGCCAGATGGTCGGAGATCAACGCCGGCTCCACGGCGTCGGCGAGCGCGCGCAGCTTCGCGAGGTGCGACGCGTCGAGCGGGTCGGTCCCCCCGAGCGACATCCCGACACAGTGGAGTGTCACCGGCACACGCGCGCGCAGAGTCTCGATCACGCCTCGCGCCGGGTCGCCCGGCTGCAAGTGGTTCTCGGCCAGGATCTCGAAGAACGGGACCTCGGGGCGCTCCTCGACGAGCGCCGTGTAGTGCGCGGGCCGCAGCGCCAGTCCGCAGCGCGCGGGCAGGTCGCCGGGGCTACTTCGGTGCGGTCTCGAGCACGCCACCGACGATCTTCGCGCAGGTTCCCTTCGGCACCCAGAGCCACTCGCCCGCGCCGCCGTCGCTCGTCGACTCGTTGGAGCACGAGTGAGTCGCGGTCGAGCAGTCGTTCTGGCCCTTCTTTGCGATGCCGTAGCATTTCTCGTGCGGCGGGCGTTTGACCGGAGCCGCCGAGTCGTCGGCGGCGCCGCTCGGGGTCGCGAGTATGAGGCCGAGGAAGCTGGCGACCGCGGAGGCGGCGAGAGCTCGGTTGGCGTTCATGTCACTCCTGATTGGCACTCTAGCCCAGCTCGGGGAGGGCGAGCAGATCGGCGGGGGTCGGCATGGCCGCCGCCGCGCCGCGGCGCAGGGTCGCGGCGCTGCCCGCGCGCACCGCGTCGCGCAGCGCACGCGAGAGCGGCTCGCCGCGCGCCAGCGCCACCGCGAGCGCGCCGTTGAACGCGTCGCCGGCGCCGGTCGTGTCGAGCGCGCGCACGCGGGGCGCGGGTACGTGCTCGAAGCCGGTCGCGTGCACCCACACGCAGCCGCCCGCGCCCAGGGTCACGACCACGTCGCCGCGAGTCTTGGCCTGCAGCACCGCGCCGGCGGCGGCGGCGGACTCGACGTCGCCGATGCGCACCCCCGAGAGCGCCTCGGCCTCGACCTCGTTCGGCGTGAGCACGTCGATCTGCGCGAGTGTCTCGTCGCTGAGCTCGCGCACCGGCGCTGGGTCCAGGATCGAGCGCACGTGATTCGCCCGCGCGAGGTCGAGCGCGGCGTCGACCGTCTCGGGCGGCAGCTCGAGCTGCACCAACAAGACACCCGCGGCGCGAAACACCGAGAGCGCGTCGCGCACGTGCTCGACCGAGACTCTGCGATTCGCGCCGGCCGCGACCGCGATCTGGTTCTGCCCGGTCGACTCGTCGACCGTGATCGCCGCCAGGCCCGTGCGCTCGCCCACCAGCGACTCGACGTACGTCGCGTCGATGCCCGCAGCGCGCAGCGCCGCGAGCGCGATCTCCGCGAAGGGATCCACGCCGACGCGGCCGACCATGTGCACGCGCCCGCCGAGCCGCGCAGCGGCGATCGCCTGATTCAGTCCCTTGCCGCCCGCGCCGAGCTCGAGCGCGGTCGCGCGCAAGGTCTCACCCGGCTTCACGAAGCGCGGCACGCGCAGGGAGATGTCGACGTTCAAGCTCCCGACGACGGCGATGGCGCGCATGGGGAGGTGTTAGGCCGCGCCCCCGGCACGGGCAAGAGCGCGCGAGAGTGAGCTACAGCCAGGATGGCCCATCGGATTGGCGCAGCCGAGCGAAGTCAATCGAAGAGCGCCGTGAGGGCCGCCCCGAGCGGCGCGTGCCCCCCCGGGACATCGGCCTGCGGGCCGATGTCGGGCAACGCCGCGCGATGCGCGAGAGTGAGCTACGGCCAGGATGGCCCGCCCGATTCAGCAGCCGAGCGAAGTCAATCGAAGAGCGCCGTGAGGGCCGCCCCGAGCGGCGCGTGCAAGCGGCAACGCCGCGCGCAGCGAGGCGTAGCCGAGCGAAGTCAATCGGACGTGCGGTACAAAGGGACCGTGAGCGATCCCTCCATCGTCGAAGTCGCCGTGCCCGTGCCGATCGACGAGACGTTCGAGTACGCGCTCGATGAAGGCGCGCGCGCCGAGCCCGGAGCGCGCGTGCTCGTGCCCCACGGCGGGCGCCGCATCGTGGGGGTGGTGGTCGCGACCAGGTCGAGCGCGACGGCGCGCACCCGCGGGCCGCTGCGCCGCGTGCTGCAGGTGCTCGACGACGAGCCGGTGTTGCCGGCCGCGCTGCTCGCCGCCGTGCTGCGCGCGGCGCACGACGCGCTCTGTCCGCCCGGGGTCGCGCTCGCTGCGGCGGTGCCGCCGGGTACGGCGCCGCGGCCGGGGACGCGAGTGACTCTCTTGCCCGCGGGCATGCGCGCGCTCGAGCGCGGAGAGCTGCGCGGCTCGCTCGCGCAGGTGCTCTGGGCGCTCGGCAAACGACCGCGCTCCGAGGCCCAGCTGCGCGCGCGCTTCCCCGCGGCCGTGCCCGTGCTCGCGCGGCTCGAGCGACTGGGCCTGGTGTCGCGCGCCGCGGGCACCGACCCGCCGCGCGTGCGCGCGCGCAGCGAGCGCGTGTACCGCGTCGCGCCGGGGGTCGATCTCGCGCGCGCGAAGGAAGAGCTCGCGCGCGCGCCGAAACGTCTCGAGTTATTGCTCGCGCTCGGACCGGCGCCGGCGCCGGCGCGGTCGAGCCCCGCGCTGCGCGCGCTCGTCGAAGCGGGGCTCGTGCTCTGCGAGGAGCGCGAACTGTCGCGCGCGACTCGGGTCGATCCGCTCGTGAAGAGCCCCGACGCACCCGAGCTCACCGCGCACCAGCGCGGCGCGCTTGCCGAGATCTCGGCCGCGATCGAGGCCGGCCGTCACACGCAGTTTCTCCTGTACGGCATCACCGGCAGCGGCAAGACCGAGGTATACCAGCGCGCGGCCGAGGTGGCGCTCGCCCGCGGCCGCGGCGCGATCATCCTGGTGCCCGAGATCTCACTCACGCACCAGGTCGTCGACCGCTTTCGCGCGCGCTTCGGCGAGCAGGTCGCGGTGCTGCACAGCGGGCTGTCGTCGGGGGAGCGCTTCGACCAGTGGCGCGCGATTCGCGAGGGTCGCGTGCCGATCGCGATCGGCGCGCGCTCCGCGGTGTTCGCGCCCTACGAGGAGCTGGGGCTCATCGCGATCGACGAGGAGCACGACGGCGCCTACAAGAGCGAGGACGGGTTTCGCTATCACGCGCGCGACGTCGCGCGCCTGCGCGCCGAGCGCGCGAGCTGTCCGCTGGTGCTCGGCTCCGCGACCCCCGACGTCACCACCGCGTGGCGCTGCGCGCACGGCGAGATCGAGCGACTCACTCTGCCCGAGCGCGTCGCGAGCCGGCCGCTGCCGACGGTCGAGATCGTCGACCTGGGCGC
>DATFUE010000039.1:0-9426 GCA_035261165.1 Myxococcota bacterium | reverse complement strand
CAAGCGCGTCGTGACTCCGCCGGCGAAGGACTCGGAGCTGTTGCGCAAGATCGAGGGCATGGCGCTCGACCGCATCCGCGCCGCGAGTCAGACGCGCGAGAAGAAGGCGCGCTACAAGGCGTTCGACGAGATCGACTCCGAGGTCATGAAGACGGTGGTGACGCCGTTCCGTGACGCCCAGCGCGACCTCTCGACGCTGGCGCAAGTGGAAGCCGCGCTGTCGGCCGGGAAGAAGCTCTCCGCGGACGTGAAGGAGATCCTCCACGACCTGCGCGGCAAGGCGATGCGCGAGGACGTTCTCGACGGCAAGCCGCGCATCGACGGGCGCTCGACGACGGACATCCGCCCGATCAGCTGCAGCGTGGGCGAGCTGAAGTCCCCGCACGGCTCGGCGCTCTTCACGCGCGGCGAGACACAAGCCATGGTGGCAGTCACTCTCGGCGGCACGCGCGACGAGCAGATGATCGAGGGCCTGAAGGACACCTTCTATCGGAAGTTCTTCATGCACTACAACTTCCTGCCGTTCTCGACGGGCGAAGTCAGGCCGCTGCGCGCGCCCAACCGGCGCGAGCAGGGTCACGGCGCGCTCGCCGAGCGCGCGGTGAAGATGGTGCTGCCCGAGGGCGAGGACTCACCGTTCACGATTCGCGTCGTGTCGGAGATCCTCGAGTCGAACGGCAGCTCGGCGATGGCCTCGGTTTGCGGCGGGGCGCTCGCGCTCATGGACGCGGGCATCGCGATTCAGGCGCCGGTCGCGGGCATCGCGATGGGCCTGATCTCGGAGGGCGGCCGCCACGCGGTTCTCTCCGACATCCTGGGCGACGAGGACCACCTGGGCGACATGGACTTCAAGGTCGCGGGCTCGACCAAGGGGGTCACCGCGATTCAGATGGACATCAAGATCGACGGCCTCGACTGGGCGGTGATGGAGAAAGCGCTCGAGCAGGCGCGCCAGGGACGACTGCACATCCTGAAGCGCATGGCCGAGGAAACGGCGGAGCAGCTGCCCGGTTTCCTGCCGCGCACCGAGCTCAGCGAGAACGCGCCGCGCATCAGTGTGATCTGGATCAAGCCGGACCGCATCCGCGACCTGATCGGGCCGGGCGGCAAAGTGATTCGCGGCATCCAGGAGACGACGACCGCGAAGGTGGACGTCGAGGACTCCGGTCGCGTCACGATCTTCGCCCCCAACCGCGACGCGCTCTTGAAGTGCCAGCAGATGGTCGAGGAAGTGACTCAGGAAGCGGAGATCGGCCGCACCTACGTGGGCAAGGTCAAGAAGATCACCGACTTCGGCGCCTTCGTGGAGATCTTTCCCGGCACCGACGGCCTCCTGCACATCTCGGAGCTCGCGGAGCGACGAGTCAACAGGGTCGAGGACATCTGCGTGGAGGGCGACGAGGTCCTGGTGAAGTGCCTCGACGTCGACCCGAGCGGGAAGATCCGGCTATCGCGGCGGGCCGCGTTGGCGGAGCAAATCGAGGCTTCGCAGGCGGAGGGTTGAGAAAGACCTAGCTCGACGCGCGCGCCTCGGCTGTCGCCTCCTCGTGGGTACCCTTCTCGCTCGAAGACTCGCTGCGAAACCCACTCGTCGGCGTCCAGCCGAAGCGCGCGCTGCGTCGGGGCGCACTCGGGCCAACGTCTTCGGTGGTGTGGGTGAAGAGGGAAAGATTGCTCGAGCTGCGAGTCCTTCGGCTGCGCGCAGCCGAGCGAAGAGCGGGCGCGCGCGGCCGACCGCGCGCGAATTCCCGCTCGGACGTGGCTGTCGCCTGCTCGTGGGTACCCTTCTCGCTCGCGGACTCGCTGCGAAACCCATTCGTCGGCGTCCAGCCGAAGCGCGCGCTACATCGGGGTACACTCGGGCCCACGTCTTCGGTGGTTGTGGGTGAAGAGTGGCGCCATCGTCGGTAGAGCTGCGGATCTTTCGGGTGCGTGGCAGCAGTGACTCCGACTTGCCGGTGCCGGCGTTTGCGACGCCGGGCAGTGCAGGGATGGATCTCTGCGCGGCGATCGAGTCGGAGCTCGTGCTGGCTCCCGGAGATCGAGCGCTCGTGCCGACGGGGTTCGCGCTGGCGATCCCGGTCGGTTACGAAGGGCAGGTGAGGCCCCGCAGCGGGCTCGCGCTGCACGCGGGGGTCACCCTCGCCAACTCGCCGGGCACGCTCGACGCGGACTACCGCGGCGAGGTCGGCGTGATCCTCGTGAACCTCGGGCGGGAGCCCTTCCGGCTGCGCCGCGGCGAGCGGATCGCGCAGCTCGTGATCGCGGCCGTCGCCCGGCCCATCCTCAAGGAAGTCGGCGCCCTGGAGGAGCTCGGCGAGAGCGGCCGCGGCCCCGGCGGTTTCGGGCACACCGGGCGCTGAGCGCGGCGAGGGCCGCCCCGAGCCGCGCGTCGCAAGCGCCGAAGGCGCGCGCAGCGAGGCGTGGCCGAGCGTAGGTCCGTAAGGCGCGGCGAGGGCCGCCCCGAGCCGCGCGTCGCAAGCGCCGAAGGCGCGCGAAGCGAGGCGCAGCCGAGCGTAGGTTGGTAGGGACAAGCTAGACTCCGCCCGCCCCCGGGAGGATCGCTCTTTGGAACCCGCGGATCGAGACCGGAGACCGGCTGCGCCGCCGGGACACGGGCAGAAACCCGTGAACGCGCCGCATCCGCTGCGCCCGAGCCCGCGCGCCGAGGAGCCGAAGCCCTGGGTCCCCGGGAACCTCACCCTGCGGCTGTTCACCGCGACCCTCCTCGTGCCGCCGGTCGTTTGGGTGTGCTGGTACGGCGGCTGGACGTACGTGGGCGTCGTGATGGCGTTCAGCCTGCTCGGGCTGAACGAGTTCTATGGCCTCATCAGCGCCAAGGGCGCGACGCCACACCGGCTGCTCGGGAACCTCGCCGCCGGGGTCTTGCCGGTGATCGCCTACGTCGGCGACGCGTCGCTCGCGAACAGCGCACTCACCGCAACCCTGCTCACGCTGATGATCCTGCAGCTCACCAAGCAGGAGATCCGGCAGGCGATCGCGAGCGTCTCCGAGACCTTCTTCGGCGTGATCTACGTCGGCTGGCTCTTGTCGTACGCGGTCTCGGTGCGCTTCATCTCGGTCGAGCTCGAGCGGCGCTACGGTGCGCCGGTCGAGCCCGAGGTCGGCTTCTTCTACATGATCCTGTGCCTGTCGGCGGTGGTCTGCTCCGACGCGGGCGCGTACTTCGTCGGCCGGCGCTACGGGCGCAACAAGCTCGCGCCCGCGATCAGCCCCAACAAGACGGTCGAGGGCGCGATCGGCGGCGTGCTCGCGGGGGGAGTGTTCGCGGGGGTCGCGAAGTTGCTCTTCACCGCGGTCCTGCCCGGCGAGCTCGCGCGCGACCTCGGCTGGGGAGCGGCGTTCCTGTTCGGCATGGTGATCGCGGCGTTCGCGGTGCTCGGCGACCTGATCGAGTCGTTGCTGAAGCGCGACGCGGCGCTGAAGGATGCCGGTGATCTCTTGCCCGGCGTCGGCGGCGTGCTCGATCGCCTCGACTCGGCCTTGCTCGGCATCCCGGTGATGTACTACCTCCTCCTCGCGTACTACTGGACGCGCTATTCGCCGTAGGCCGAGGAGTCCCCCTTGATCCCCCGGTACACGCTGCCCGCACTCGATGCGATCTGGTCCGAGGACCAGCGCTATCTGCTGTGGATCCGCATCGAGGTGGCGGTGTGTCGCGCGCTGGCTGCACGCGGCGAGATCCCGCGCGACGCGTTCGCCGCGATCGAGGCGCGCGCGAAGGTCGACCCCGCGCGCGTCGCCGAGATCGAAGCGCGCGTGCACCACGACGTGAACGCGTTTCTCGACGCGCTCGCGGAGCAGATCGGTCCTGCGTCGCGCTACGTGCACCTGGGACTCACTTCGTCGGACGTGCTCGACACGTGTCTCGCGCTGCAGATGAAGGCGGCGCTCGACCTCGTGCTCGCAGAGTGCGACCGCGCGCTCGCGGCGCTCGAGCGGCGCGCGCTCGAGTTCAAGCGCACGGTCTGCGTCGGCCGCACGCATGGCATCTTCGCCGAGCCGACGACTTTCGGGCTGAAGCTGCTGCGCGGCTGGGACGAGCTGGCGCGCGGGCGCGAGCGGCTCGTGCGCGCGCGCGACCAGGCCGCGGTCGGCAAGCTCTCGGGCGCGGTGGGCACCTTCGCGCACCTCGATCCGGAAATCGAGATCGAAGTTCTCGGCGAGCTGGGCCTCGCGGCCGCGCCGATCTCGACGCAGATCGTCTCGCGCGACCGACACGCGGAAGTGTTGACCGCGCTCGCCCAGGCCGCGGGGGCAGTCGAGGCCATCGCCGTCGAGATGCGCCACCTGGCGCGCAGCGAGGTCGGCGAGGTCCAGGAGTACTTCGGCTCCGAGCAGAAGGGCAGCTCCGCGATGCCGCACAAGCGCAACCCGTGGCGCTTCGAGACACTCACCGGCCTCGCGCGCGTGGTGCGCGGCTACGCGGTCTCGGGCCTCGAGAACACCGTGCTGTGGCACGAGCGCGACATCTCGAACAGCTCGGTCGAGCGCATCGTGTTTCCCGACTCGACCTCGGCCGTGCACTTCATGCTCCACCGCCTCGCCGACCTGATCGACAGCCTCGAGGTCAACGAGCAGCGCATGCGCGTGAACCTCGACTCGGCGCGCGGGCTGGTGTTCTCACAGACCGTGCTGCTCGCGCTCGCGCGCCACGGCATCTCGCGACAGGAGGCATACCGGCTCGTGCAGCGCCACGCGCTCAGCGCCTGGGACGAGGGCGACCACCTGTACGACCGGCTCGCCGCCGACACCGAGCTGGGCAAGATCCTCGACCCCGACGAGCTGGTCGAGTGTTTCGACCTCGATCGCCAGCTGCGCAACGTCGACGCCATCTTCGCGCGCACCTTGGGCGCCCGCGGGCGGGCCCTGCGATGAAGCTGCGCGTGCTCGTGAGTCTCAAGCCCGGCGTGCTCGATGCGCAGGGCCGCGCCATCGAACACGCGCTGCGCGACCTCGGCTACACGCAGGTCAGCGGCGTGCGCACGGGCAAGCTGATCGTCCTCGATCTCGACACCCCCGACCCCGAGAAGGCGCGCGCGCTCGCCGCAGAGGCCTGCGAGAAGCTGCTCGCGAATCCGGTGATCGAGCAATACGAGATCCTGTCGTGAGCGCGGCCCGCGTCGGCGTGCTGGTCTTCCCCGGCTCGCTCGACGATCGCGACATGCTGCGCGGGCTCGAGCTGTGCGGCGCCGAGGCGCAGTTCCTGTGGCACAAGGACGCGCGCCTGCCCGAGTCACTCGACGGGATCGGCGTGCCCGGCGGGTTCTCCTACGGCGACTACCTGCGCTGCGGAGCGATGGCGCGCTTCTCGCCGGTCATGCGCGCGGTGCTGGAGTTCGCCCAGAGCGGCAAGCCGGTGCTCGGCGTCTGCAACGGCTTCCAGATCCTGTGCGAGGCCGGCCTTCTGCCCGGCGTGCTGGTGCGCAATCGCGACCTCAAGTACGTCTGTCAGGACGTGCGCGTAGCCGTGGAAGATCCAGGGAAATTCCGCGCCGAGCTCCCCCCCGGACGCGGCCTGGTGATGCCCGTGAAGCACGGCGAGGGCGCGTACGTTCCCGACCCGGACCACAAGCCGCGCGTCGCGTTTCGCTACGTGGGCGGCAGCCCGAACGGCTCGACCGACGACATCGCCGGGGTCGCGAACGCGGCCGGAAACGTCGTCGGGCTCATGCCGCACCCCGAGCACGCGACCGATCCGCTGCTCGGCTCGAGCGACGGCGGGGCGCTCTTGCGTTCGTTTCTCGCCGCGTGCGTCGCGGCGCGGACCCGGCGGTGAGCGACCCGGAGGTCACGGACCAGCTCGCCCGCGAGCACGGGCTCTCGGACCACGAGATCGCGCTGATTGGCGAGGTCCTCGGCCGCCGCCCGTCGTTCGCGGAGCTCGGGATCTTCTCCGTGATGTGGTCCGAGCACTGCTCGTACAAGTCGAGCAGGCGCTACCTGCAGAAGCTGCCCACGAAGGGCGCCTGCGTGGTCCAGGGCCCCGGCGAGAACGCCGGCGTGATCGACGTCGGCGACGGCAACGTCGCGGTGTTCAAGATCGAGAGTCACAACCACCCCTCGTACGTCGAGCCGCACGGCGGCGCGGCGACCGGCGTCGGCGGCATCCTGCGCGACATCTTCACGATGGGCGCGCGCCCGCTCGCGTCGCTCGACTCACTCCGCTTCGGGCCGCTCGACGACCCGCACCAGCGCTACCTGGTGCGCGGCGTGGTCGCGGGCATCGGCGACTACGGCAATGCCTTCGGCTGCGCCACCGTCGGCGGCGAAGTCACCTTCCACCCGCGCTACCGCAAGAACGTGCTCGTGAACGCCATGAACCTCGGCATCGCGCGGGCCGACCAGATCTTCCTCGCGAAGGCCGCCGGCCCGGGAAATCCCGTCATCTACGTCGGCTCGAAGACCGGCCGCGACGGAATCCACGGCGCCAGCCTGCTGGCGTCCGCCGAGTTCGACGCGGACACCGACGCGAAGCGGCCGACCGTGCAGCTGGGCGATCCATTCACCGAGAAGCTCTTGCTCGAGGCGTGCCTCGAGGCGATGGCGACCGGCGCGGTCGTCGGCATTCAGGACATGGGCGCGGCGGGACTCACTTGCTCGAGCTTCGAGATGGCGTCGCGCTCCGGCACCGGCATCGAGATGGACCTCGACGCCGTCCCGCAGCGCGAGTCGAACATGAGCGCCTACGAGCTGCTGCTCTCCGAGTCACAGGAGCGCATGCTGCAGGTCGCCGAGAAGGGCCGCGAGCAGGAGATCTTCGCGGTCTTCCGCAAGTGGGACCTCGACGCGGCGATCGTGGGTCGGGTGACTTCCGACGGGCACATGCGCGTGCGCTGGCACGGGCAGGTCGTGGCCGACGTCCCGGTCGATCCGATCGCCGCGAACGCGCCCGTCTACGATCGCCCCACGGCGCGGCCGGCGGACTTCGAGGAGCGCCAGAAGCTCGACCTGGCGCAGCTCGCGCCCGAATCGGATCCGTCGGCGGCGCTGCTGCAATTGCTCGCCTCGCCGAACCTGTGCTCGCGCGAGTGGGTGTACCGCCAGTACGACCAGCTCGTGGGATCGTCGACCGTGCTGCGCCCCGGCGGCGACGCCGCGGTGGTGCGCATACCGGAGACCGAGCGCGGTCTCGCGCTCACGACCGACTGCAACCCGCGCTACTGCGCGCAGGACCCGTACCTGGGCGCGCAGCACGCGGTGGCAGAGGCGGCGCGCAACGTCGCGGTCACGGGCGCGCGCCCGCTCGCAGTCACGAACTGCCTGAACTTCGGCAGCCCCGAGCGGCCGGAGGCCATGTGGGAGTTCGCCGAGGCGACCCGCGGCATGGGCGACGCGTGTCGCGCGCTCGGGCTTCCGATCACCGGCGGCAACGTCAGCTTCTACAACGAGACGGCGGGCGAGGGGGCGATTCCGCCGACGCCGACGATCGGTCTCGTGGGCATCCTCGACGACGTGACCTGCGCCGTGCCCGCGGCATTCCGCGGCGCGGGCGACGACGTGATCCTGCTCGGCGAGACGCGCTCCGAGCTCGGCGCGAGCGAGTATCTCGCGGTGCGCCACGGGATCGAGCGCGGCGCGCCGCCAGCGCTCGACCTCGCGGCCGAGCAGCGGCTGCAGAAGCTGCTCGCCGCCGCCGCCGCCCGCCGGCTGATGCGCTCGGCCCACGATTGCTCCGATGGCGGCGCGGCCCTGGCGCTGGCCGAGTGCGCGATCCGCTCCGGGTTCGGTCTCGACGTCGCGCTGCCCGCGACGGGATTGCGGCCCGAGGTCGCGCTGTTCGCGGAGTCGTGCGCGCGCGCGCTCGTCTCGTGCTCGCCGTCGAACAGCGCCGCGTTCCTCGCGCTCGCGCGCGAGCACGGCGTTCCCGCGGCGCGCATTGGACAGACGGGCGGCGTGCGCATACGCATCGCGCCCGGGGTCGACGTGTCGCTCCCCGAGGCGCACGATCTTTGGGCCCGAACCCTGCCGGAGGCACTCGGATGAAGCCTGACCGCTTTAGAGATGAGTGCGGAGTGATGGGCATCGCCGGCCATCCAGAGGCGGCGAACCTGACGTACCTCGGCCTGTACGCGCTGCAGCATCGCGGCCAGGAGTCGGCGGGCATCGTCACGCGCGACGGCGGCGAGAGTCATATCTACAAAGGCATGGGACTCGTCGCGGACGTCTTCTCGCACGAGGTGCTCGCCACGCTGCCCGGCCGGATCGCGATCGGCCACGTGCGCTACTCCACGGCGGGCGCGAGCAACCTGCGCAACGCCCAGCCGTTCCTCGCCACGACCGGGCGCACGCAGATCGCGATCGCGCACAACGGCAACCTGACCAACGCGCACGCGATCCGCGCCGAGCTCGAGGGCCACGGCTCGATCTTCCAGAGCACGATGGACTCCGAGGTCTTCGTGCACCTGTTCGCGCGCGCCCGCGGCACGCTCGAGGAGCGCTTGGGCGACATGTGCTCGCGGGTGCGCGGCGCGTGGTCGGCGGTGTTCCTGATCGACGACGTGTTGGTCGCGGCGCGCGACCCGTACGGCTTCCGGCCGCTCTCGCTCGGGCGCCTCGGTCAGGCCTGGGTGGTCGCCAGCGAGACCTGCGCGTTCGACCTGATCGGCGCGGTCTACGAGCGCGACGTGGAGCCCGGCGAGATCATCATCATCCGGCGCGGCCGGCTGCGCTCCGTGCAGCCGTTGCCGCGCGCCCCCGAGAAGCTCTGCGTCTTCGAGCACATCTACTTCGCGCGGCCCGACTCACTCGTGTTCGGCTCGAGCGTGTACCAGACGCGCAAGCAGCTCGGCCGCGAGCTGGCGCGCGAGTCACCGGTGGAGGCCGACATGGTCGTGCCGGTGCTCGACTCGGGCTCGATCGCCGCGCTGGGCTACGCCGAGGCGTCGGGGATCCCGTACGAGAACGCGCTGATCCGCAATCACTACGTGCGGCGCACGTTCATCGAGCCGGAGCAGTCGATCCGCATGTTCGGCGTGCGCGTGAAGCACAACCCGATCCGCGAGCTCGTCGGCGGGAAGCGGCTCGTGGTCGTCGAGGACTCGATCGTCCGCGGCACCACCCTGAACAAGCTGGTGAGCCTGTTCCGCGGCGCGGGTGCCCGCGAGGTGCACATCCGGGTGTCGTCTCCGCCGACCACCGGTCCGTGCTACTACGGCATCGACACGCCGACGCGCTCCGAGCTGATCGCGGCGAACCACAGCGTCGAGGAGATCCGGCGCATGCTCGACGCCGACAGCCTCGCGTACCTGTCGCTCGAGGCGCTGCGGCGCATCGAGGCCTCGATGAAGCACGGCTTCTGCGACGCCTGCTTCTCCGGCGACTACATCATCCCGGTGGAGGAAGTCGGCGAAGCCGAGCCGCAGCTGCCGCTCTTCGATTCGCCGGACCCGGGGAGCGGCTCGG
>DATFUE010000038.1:0-4463 GCA_035261165.1 Myxococcota bacterium | reverse complement strand
CGCACCGGGATGATGGACATGTTCCGCGCGCCTGACGCGATCCCGGCGTTCCTGCGCCCCGGGGTCGGCGACCACGCGGCGGGCGTGTCACTCGTCGCCGGAATCCTCGCCGCGCTGCGGGTACGCGACCGCGGCGGCGAGGGCCAGGCGATCGAAGTGTCACTCCTGCAGATCGGCCTCTACGTCCAGGGCAACGACATGGCCAACGTGCTCGCGACGGGCCAGAGCCCGCCCATGCATGACCGGCGCGCGCCGCGCAACCCGCTCTGGAATTCGTACCGGACCGCGGACGACCGCTGGCTCATGCTCGTCATGGTCGAGTCACAGCGCTACTGGCCACACGTGTGCCGCGCGCTCGCGCTCGACGAGGTCGAGAGGGACGAGCGCTTCGCGGATCCGGTCGCGCGCTACCGCAACGGCCGCGCGCTCGTCGAGATACTCGACGCCGTGTTCGCGCAGCGCACCTTGCCCGAGTGGGAGGCCGAGCTCGCCCGGCACCCGCTCATCTGGTCGCCGGTGCGCCACATGCACGAGGTGATCGACGATCCGCAGGTGCGCGCGATGGGCTACTTCTCGAAGGTGACTCACCCGAAGCTCGGCACGTTCCAGAGCGTCGGCCCGCCCTTCCGCATGTCCGCGCACGCGATGCCCGCGAGTCGCCCCGCGCCCGAGCTCGGCGCCGACAACGCCGCCATCCTGCGCGAGGCGGGGCTCAGCGACGCCGAGATCGAGAAGCTGCGTCGCTGAGTGCGCGAAGACCTGATGCGACCTAACATCCCCCGCCGAATCGGAGGGGGACCATGAAGGGAATCGTACTCGCGGGCGGCGCAGGCACGCGGCTCTTCCCGATCACGCAGGTGGCGAGCAAGCAGCTCCAACCGGTGTACGACAAGCCGATGATCTACTACCCGCTGGCGACGCTGATGCTGGCGGAGATCCGCGAGATCCTCTTGATCTCGACGCCGCAGGACGTCCCGCGCTTCCAGTCACTGCTCGGCGACGGCTCGGCCTGGGGCATCGAGATCTCCTACGCGGTGCAGCCGGAGCCGAAGGGCATCGCCCAGGCGTTCCTGGTCGGCGAGCGCTTCGTCGCGAGCGACAAGGTCGCCCTGATCCTCGGCGACAACCTGTTCTACGGCCGCATGCGCCTGGACGAGATCGTGCGCGAGTTCCGCTCGGGCGCCGTGATCTTCGGCTACCCGGTGCGCGACCCGCAGCGCTACGGCGTGGTCGAGTTCGACGACGGCGGCAAGGTCGTCTCGCTGGTCGAGAAGCCGAAGCAGCCGCGCTCGAACCTGGCCGTGCCGGGGATCTACCTGTACGACGAGACCGTGGTCGCGCGCACGAAGTCACTCCGCCCGTCGCCGCGCGGCGAGCTCGAGATCACCGACCTGAACCTCGCGTATCTCGAGAGCGGGTCACTGCACGCGGTGCGCCTGGGGCGCGGGATCGCCTGGCTCGACACCGGTACCCACGAGAGCCTGCTCGAGGCGGCGAACTTCATCGCGACGATCGAGCAACGGCAGGGGCTGAAGATCGCGTGTCTCGAGGAGATCGCGTTCAGGCGCGGCTTCCTCGACGCGGCCGGTCTCGAGCGCACGCTGCGCGGGATGCCGCCCTCGCCCTACCGCGACTATTGCACGGCGCTGTTGCAAGAGGGCGGATGACCGGGCCGGTGTTTCGGCGCACGCGCGTCGTGGCGCCTGGAGACATCGACGAGCTCGGCCACGTGAACAACGTGCGCTGGCTGCAGTTCGTCGGCGAGCTGGCGGCGGGGCACGTGGCGCTCCACGGCGGCGACCTCGCCTCGCTGCGCGCGCAGGGCGCGCTGTGGATCGTGCGCCGGCACGAGCTCGACTATCTCCGCCCGGCGCTGGCCGGCGAGGAGATCGTGGAGGAGACCTGGGTCGAGAAAGTGAGCGGCGCCAAGAGTGAGCGCCGCTCGCGCTTCACGCGCGCCTCCGACGGCGCGCTCTTGGTAGAGGCCACGACGATCTGGGCGTACGTCGACGCGAAGACGGGGCGCCCGACGCGGATTCCCGAGGCGCTGCGCGCGCGCTTTCGCGACTAGCCGTTCGGGGGACTCTCGAGCTGCAGGCTCTCCCACCACCAGATCAGGGAGTTGAAGTCCGGGCTGGCCGGCGGGGTCCGCTCGTTCACGTCGTAACGCAGCTCGGTGTCGAGGCCGCGCAGACACAACAGGCGCGGCCGCTCGACGACCGCCATGTACTGCAGGATGTGCCGCCCCGGCACGGGCGCGAAGCGCGCGCGGCCGGGGCCGGGCGCTTCCGCGAGCGAGCGCTGCAGCGCCGCGCGCATGTCGGCGAGTCCGAACGGCTCCGGCCAGGTGCCGCCGAGCCCGACGACCACCAGCGGTACACGCGTCTGTGTCGAATCGAGCGCGAGGCCGTGGCCCAGCACGCCCGTCTCGAACAGCGCCTCGCCATGATCCGAGGTCACGACCACGGCGAAATCGCCGCCGACCTTGGCGCGAAACATCGCCACCAGCTCCTCGATCGCGCGATCGACGTTCGCCGTGGCGTTCGCGTAGGTCGCGTACACGCCGGCGGCGTTCTCCGGCCGGATCTCGTGGATGCCGAGCCGCGGGACGCCGAGTATGTCGTCGAGCTCGCGGTGGTCGTACGGGTAGTGCGTGTCGCCGAAGTTCACGAACAGGAACAGCGGCCGGTCCGGCTTGCGCGCGCCGAGAAACAGGTCGACGCGCCGGTTCACGCGCTTCCAGGAGACCATCAGGCTGCCGGTCGTGCTGAAGCGCGAGATCGAGTGCTCGGCCTCCTCGCGCGCGTCGAAGTGAAAGTCCGTTCGCGCGAGCCCTAGCATCTCGCTCTCTTCCGCGCCGAACGACTCGTCCTGGCCCGAGATCCAGGCGACCTCGTAGCCGTTCGCGTGAAAATCGTCGATCAACGTCGACTGACTCTTGTACGGAGCGAGGCGGCCGCCCATGAGCTGTCCGCGCGAGCGCGCCGTGTAGGGCGAGTTCGCGTACGCGTGCTCGGAGCGCGCGCCCTGCGCAACGAGCTTCTCGAGATATGGAGTGACCGGCACGCCGTTCAGCCTGGTGCCGAGGGTGTCCGCGCGCACGCCCTCCAGGAAGATCATGAGCACGTTCGGCTTGCGCTGGAACACCGGCTGCTCCACGAACTCGTCGGGCGGCGCGCGGTAGTCCAGCGGGTGATCGCCCGCGAGGCCGTTCTGATCGATGCCGTCGCCCGGCACGTCGAGCGCGAACGGGTGGCGCGCGGAGTCGAACGGCGCCTGGTCGGCCAGCGGTGAGAACATCCCGTAGCCGTCCAGGTCGAAGTCGGTCGCGCGCTCGAAGAGCGGCACGAGGACCGTGCCCGACGCCTTTCTCTCCAGCGCCTCACAGCTCGCGCCCGTCTGCCCGCACACGGATTGCAGAACGGACGCGGAGATCGCGGCGGCTCCGGCGAACGCGAGCGCGAGCAGCGCGAGCGCCGGAATCTCGAGCGCGCCTCGCACGCGCGATTCGCCGTTGCGCAGCGCGCGCACCAGGAGCACACCCGCGACCAGGGTCGCGCCCAAGGTCGCCGCCACCGGGATGAGCTGTGTCTCGGCCTGCGCAAACCACTCGATCGGCGAGCCGCCCGCGAGCGCGAGCCAGAGACTCGGATCCATCACCTCGCCGAGGTAGCGCGACAGGTGGTAGCGCACGTAGACGAACCAGAGCGGCTGGAATCCGTTCGTCGGGGAGAGGGTGTCCGCCGTGAAGCCGTGGCCGGAGGCGACGTTTCTTGCGATTTCGAGGTAATAGTACGCGTCGTCCTCGAAGCGCGGCCACGCGGAAGCGAAGCCCTGGGTCCCCCACCCCGCGAGCCAGAGTGCGAGGCAGATCGCGAACAGGAGCAGAGCCGCGCCCAGCGGGAAGCCCGGGCCAATCGGCCTCACGGGCTGCAACGTCGAATTGCCGGCGGCGGCCATGGGGACCTCGGTCGATTCGTGGGGCAATCGTATTGCCAAATTGTGCTGGAACGCGCCCCCGGGAACGCTCGCGGTGGTGGCGGATTTGGAGAAGAGTGGGATGAGCGGCGAGTCCACCGAGAGGAGTCGCTCGCGCCTGCGCGTCGGGTCGGCCTGGGTGCTCCTCCTGTTCACCTGCGCGTGCGTGTTGACCGCGGTCGACACGTACCTGATCGCGCGCTCGACGAGTCTGTTCAGCGGCGGCTTTCTGGTGATCGAGCCGCGCCGCAGCGCAGGTGAGTTCAGCGCGTATCTGCTGCAGTCGCTCGGGCTCGACGCGACGCTCGTGCTGGGGATCTGGCTGCTTGCGCTGCCGATCCTGGGGCGCATGCGGCTCACCGCCCGGCAGACACTCGTCGCAGCCGCGCTGATCGCGCTCGCGCCGCCGCTCTGGTTCGTCTACGTGCGCTACCACCTGTCGCGCTATCTCGGCGAGGGGATGGATCCGAGTCTCTGGCTCGCGC
>DATFUE010000037.1:0-16233 GCA_035261165.1 Myxococcota bacterium | reverse complement strand
TCGGGCATCGCCTTGATCACGCGCTTCGCCCAGAGCACCTCGTCCGGCGGCGGCGTGAACACGCGCTTCGCGATCTCGATCTGCGACGGGTGCAGCGACCACGCGCCCACGCAGCCCATCAGGAAGGCGTTGCGGAACTGGTCCTCACAGCCGACCGGATCGTCGATCGCGCCGAAGGGCCCGTAGAAGGGCAGGGCGCCCGTCGCTGCGCAGGCGTCGACCATACGCGCCATGGTGTAGTGCCACAGGTCCTGCTGCGCGGTGACTCGCGGCGCCTCGGGGCGCTTCGGATCGGGGTCCGTGCGCACGAGATACCCGGGGTGACCGCCGCCGACGCGCGTGGTCTTCATGCGCCGCGAGGCCGCGAGGTCCGCGGGCCCGAGCGAGAGACCTTGCATGCGCGGGCTCGCGCACATGATCTCCTCCACGTTCGCCACGCCCAGCGCGGTCTCGAGGATGGCGTGCACCAGCAGGGGTTTCTGCAGCCCCGCCTTCGCCTCGAGCTGCGCGAGCAGCTGGTCCACGTAGTGGATGTCCCAAGGTCCCTCGACCTTCGGGATCATGACCACGTCGAGCTTGTCGCCGATCTCGGCGACGAGCCGGATCAGATCGTCGAGCCCCCAGGGACTGTCGAGCGAGTTGACCCGCGTCCAGAGCTGCGTGCCGCCGAAGTCGACATCGCGCGCGATCTTGATCAGCCCCTCGCGCGCGTCGAGCTTGCGCTCGGTCGGGATCGCGTCCTCGAGGTTGCCGAGCAGGATGTCCACCTGCTTCGCGATCTCCGGCACCTTCGACGCCATGCGCGGATTGCTCGGATCGAAGAAGTGAATCATGCGAGACGGCCGTACCGGGATCTCGCGCACGGGCTGCGGCGCGCCGATCGCCTTGGGCGCGCTGAAATGACGCGGGCTCTTCATGCGAGCGAGATTATCACGCGTCGGCGTTCTGAAAACGCCGGACGGATCTTCTAGACTCCGGTCAACCAAAGCACGAAGGAGCACCCCCATGGCGATCAAAGTCGGTGACCGCATTCCCAAGGCCACGCTGAAGCGCCTCACCCCGGAAGGCATGAAGGACGTCAACACCGAGGAGTACTTCAAGGGCCGCAAGGTCGTGCTCTTCGCGGTGCCGGGCGCGTTCACGCCGACCTGCTCCGCGAAGCATCTGCCCGGCTTCGTCGAGCAAGCGGACAAGATCAAGGCGAAGGGCGTGTCCGAGATCGCGTGTGTCTCGGTGAACGACGCGTTCGTGATGGACTCGTGGGGCAAGGATCGCAACGTCGGCAACAAGATCACGATGCTCGCCGACGGCAACGGCGAGTTCTCGCGCGCGCTCGGCCTCGAGTTCGACGGCTCGGGCTTCGGCATGGGCCTGCGCTCGCAGCGCTACTCGGCGTTGATCGAGGACGGCGTCGTGAAGAAGCTCCACGTCGAGGCGCCCGGGAAGTTCGAGGTGAGCAAAGCGGAAGTGATTCTGGACGACCTGAAATGAAGTTCGGGATCTTCTACGAGCACCAGCTCCCGCGGCCCTGGCGCGATGGCGCCGAGCAGAAGCTCTTCCAGGAAGCGCTCGATCAGGTCGAGCTCGCCGATCGGCTCGGCATCGACCACGCCTGGGAGGTCGAGCACCACTTCCTCGAGGAGTACTCGCACTCGTCGGCGCCCGAAGTGTTTCTCGCCGCGTGCAGCCAGCGCACGAAGAAGATCCGACTGGGTCACGGCATCACGCTCTGTCCGCCGGGCTACAACCACCCGGCGCGCGTCGCCGAGCGCATCGCGACCCTCGACCTCGTCTCGAACGGGCGGGTCGAGTTCGGCACCGGTGAGTCGTCGTCGCTCGCGGAGCTCGGCGGCTTTCGCGTGCCGGTCGCCGAGAAGCGCGACCAGTGGCGCGAGGCGGTCGAGCAGATCGCCAACATGATGGCGATGGATCCGTATCCCGGCTTCGAGGGGAAATACTTCTCGATGCCGTGCCGCAACGTCGTGCCGAAGCCGGTGCAGAGGCCGCACCCGCCGCTCTGGGTGGCGTGTTCGAACCGGGAGACCATCAAGCTCGCCGCGAAGCTCGGCATCGGCGCGCTCACCTTCGCGTTCGTCGACCCGGTCGAGGCGAAGCAGTGGGTCGACGACTACTACCGGATCCTGAAGACGGAGTGCGTGCCGATCGGTCACGCGGTGAACGCGAACGTCGCGATGGTCACGGGCTTCTCGTGTCACCGCGACGAGCAGGAGGCGATCCGCCGCGGGCTCGATGGCTTCAACTTCTTCGGCTACGCGCTCGGCCACCACTACATCTTCGGCGAGCACAAACCGGGGCGGACGAACATCTGGGAGCGCTTCGAGCAGGCGCGGGGCGCCCTGCCCGCGACCGGCGCGAACCGCGGCATCGGCACGCCGGCGCAGCTCCGGGCCCACTTGCGCGGCTTCGCGGACTCGGGCGTCGACCAGGTCACGTTCATCCAGCAGGGCGGGCGCAACCGCCACGAGCACATCTGCGAGTCACTCGAGCTGTTCGCGCGCGAGGTCATGCCGGAGTTCCACGACGAGCAGGGCGAGCGCCAGCGCAAGAAGGACGCCGAGCTCGCGCCGTTCATAGCGGCCGCGATGAAGCGCAAGCCGTACATGAGGGCGCTCGCGGACGACGAGATCCCCGTGATGCAGGCGCTCGGGCGCCAGGTCACCGAGATCCAGTCCGTCCAACGGGACGGCTCCGGGGGAGGGATCCCGGTGCCGCTCGAGGATCCGGCCGCCCACCGCTGATGGCCGGACTCACCTTCGACGAGTTCCGCGTCGGGCAGGTGTTCTCGCACCAGCCCGCGCGGACGGTCACCGAGGCCGACAACCTGCTGTTCTCGGCGCTGACGATGAATCCGCAGCCGCTGCACCTGGACGCCGAGTTCGCCAAGACCAGTCACTTCGGTCAGAGACTCGTGAACAGCATCTTCACCCTCGGCCTGGTCGTCGGTCTCTCGGTCGGCGAGACCACGCTCGGCACCACGGTGGGAAACCTCGGCTTCGAGAAGGTCGAATTCCCGAAGCCGGTGTTCATCGGCGATACGATCCGCGCCGAGACCGAAGTCATCGAGAAGCGCGACTCCAAGTCGCGGCCCGAGTGGGGCATCGTGCTCTTCGAGCACCGCGGAGTGAATCAGCGCGGGGAAGTCGTGGCCGTCTGCCGCCGCGCCGCGATGATGCTGAAAAAGCGGCCCACCTAGAGACTCTCTTCGATATACCGTCGCGCGTGGCACTCACGTGTTGGCGAGGCATGGCTCTGAGTCCTCGCGCTGACCGGGGTCGGCTGGGTGGCTCTTCCGCCCGTGAACGAGGAGAGCGCGGCGCGGATCAACGCGCTCGCGGACGGGTCGAGCTCGAGCGCGCCGCGCTTCCAGCCCCCTAGGTCCGGGTCGAGGGCCCGTGCGGCTTGCGGACGGCGATCGGCTTGGCGAGTCGAGTGAGCGCGACGTACGCATAGCTCGCGGCCAGGACGAGCCCGTCGAAGCGCAGGTCGGGCTGCACGCGTCGCTGCGGCAGCACCGCACTCCCGAAGAGGATGCAGGCGGCGTGCACGGTCGCGACGTAGAGAACTGGAGCGACCCAAAGCCAGCGCTCGATCGCGGGCTCGCCGCCGCGGCGCAGCGCCGCCAGAGCCGTCGCCGCGACCGGCACGTACGCGGGCGCTCCGAAGGGCACGAACGCGGCGACCGCGAAGAGCGCGCGCGTGAGTGAGTCGTCGGGCACGACCACGCTGAAGCAG
The DNA here is from genome assembly GCA_035261165.1 of Myxococcota bacterium. GTDB lineage: Bacteria > Myxococcota_A > UBA9160 > SZUA-336 > SZUA-336 > VGRW01. Next base: position 12,480 of record DATFUE010000037.1, on the reverse strand, counting down.
TTCATGGTGAGCGCGTAGCAGCCCGCGCCGGCCGAGTAACCGGCGAGCGCCGCGAGCACGAGCCCCGGCAGGACGGCGATCAGCTGTGCGTAGTGTCGCTCGGTCACGGCGCGGAGGATGGGGGAGCGAGCGCGCGGCGCAACAGCTTCCCGGACTCGCTGCGCGGCAGGGCGGGAACGAAGTGCACGGACCGGGGGATCTTGTAGCCCGCGAGTCGCTCGCGGCAGAAGGACGCGAGCTCCGCAGGGGTCGAGCGCGCGCCGGCTCGCAGCACGATCCAGGCGGCGACGCGCGCGCCGAACGCGGGGTCGGGCTCGGCCGCGACTGCGGCGTCGACGACGGCGGGATGCTCGCGCAGCGCGGCCTCGACCTCGGCCGGGTAGACGTTCTCGCCGCCCGAGACGATCAAGTCACTGCGCCGGTCGAGCACGTGCAGCTCGCCGCGCGCGTCGATCAGGCCGACGTCGCCGGTGTGCAGCCAGCCGCCGCGCAGCGCCCGCGCCGTCTCCTCGGGGCGCCGCAGATAGCTCTTCAGCAGCGTGGGCCCGCGGACGGCGATCTCGCCCGGCTCGCCGGCGGGCAGGGCGACACCGTCCGGTGACACGATGCGCAGCTCCGTGCAGAAGAGCGGCAGCCCCACGCTGTCGCCCTCGGCGCGCGCGCGCTCGAGCGGGAGGGTCGCGACCTGCGAAGCCGCCTCGGTGAGGCCGTAGGTCGTAGCGATCGGAAAGCCGAGCGCTCGCGCGCGCCGCAGCAACCGACCCGGCGCGGGCCCGCCGCCGAGCAGGACACAGCGCAGGCCCGGTGGCGCCGGCCGCTCGCCGCGCGCGTCCAGCACGCGCTCGAGCATGTTCGCGACGAGCGAGACCAGAGTGACTCCTCCGGCGTCGAGCTCCGCCGCGACGCGCGCGGGCTCGAAGCGCTCGTGCAGCGTGACTGCCGAGCCGGTGAGCACGCTGCGGTACAGGATCGCGAGCCCGCCGACGTGCTGCAGCGGCAGGCAGGCCAGCCAGCGGTCGCCGGGCGCGTTGCCCAGATGGAACGCGGAGCCGATCGCGTTCCACAGGAACGCGCCGTGCGCGAGCTCCGCGCCCTTGGGCGCCCCGGTCGTGCCGGAGGTGTAGACGACGGCGCAGGTCTCGCCGAGCTCGAGCTCCTCCCGGAGCTCGACCCCGGGAGGGCCATCCCCTCGCGGTGTCTCCGCGCGGCGAATGTCGGGTAGCTCGCGACACGCGGACTCGGCCAGGGCCGCGAGCTCGCCCGCGGCGTGCACGAGCAGGCGCGGCCGCGCGTCGCCGAGCTGGAACGCGAGCTCACGCGGGGCGAGGCGCAGATTCAAAGGCAGCAGGGCGGCGCCACAGAACTGTGTCGCGTGCGCGAGCGCCGCGAAGTCGGCGCCGTTCGGGAGCAGCGCGGCGACGAGCTCGCCGGAGCGCACGCCGAGCGCGTGCAGCGCGCGCGCCATGGCGCGCGCACGCCGTTCGAGCTCGGCGAACGTCCATGTCTCGCCGTCGAAGCTGAGCGCGGGAAGCGCGGGAGTCAGCCCCGCCCGCGACGCGAGCCAGACGCGCTGTCTCACGCCGGTGTCAGCTCGCGCGTCGCCCCGGTCGCGAACTCCGCGAGCGCGCCCTCGACGGGCGCGACGCCCAGCCCGGGGCTCTCCGAGATGTCGATGAACCCGTCTTTCGGCTCGGGTCCGGTGGCGAGGTCTTCGGCGAGCAGCGCGCCGGTGGCCAGGCCGCACGCGGGCAGCGGGTCGGGCAGCGAGGCGGCCAGCGCCACCGCCGCCGCGCGCGCGATCGCGCCGTCGATGCTGCTGGTCACGAGCACGCGCACGCCGGCCGCGCGCGCTCGCTGCGCGAGCACGGCCGCGGCGCGCAGCCCACCGAGAGCCGCGGGCTTGAGCACGAGTGCGTCCGCGGCGCGCGCCTCCAGCACGCGCGCCGCGCGCGCGAAGTCCGCGACGGATTCGTCTGCGGCGATCGGCACGAGCACCGCCGCGCGCACGCGCGCGAGGCCGGCGACGTCGTCGGCGGGGACCGGCTGCTCGGCGAGCTCGAGGTCGAGTGAGTCGAGATCGCGCAGGATCGAGATCGCGAGCTCGGGCGACCACGCGCCGTTCGCGTCGATGCGCAGATCGGCCTCGTCGCCCAGCGCCTCGTGCACGGCGACGAGGCGCGCACGGTCGGCGCTCGGCGCTTCCGCACCCACCTTGAGCTTCAAGGTCGTGAAGCCCTCCGCGAGCGCGCGCTTCGCCTCCTCGACCGCCGTGTCCGGCTCCGTCTCGTGCAGCAGGGCATTCACCGGCACGCTGCGGCGCGCGGCGCGGCCCTCGCCGAGCACGTCGGCGAGCGGCAGACCGCGCACTTGCGCGGCCAGGTCGAGCAGCGCCGTCTCTACCGCGAAGCGCGCCGTCGGCGCGCGCGCCGGGTGCGCATCGAGCTCGGCGAAGAGCGCCTCGAGCTTCCGCGGCTCGCGGCTGACCAACGCCTCGCAGTATCTCGTACTCGCCGCGAGAGACTCGTCGAATGACTCGGTGCCGAAGCCGTCCGGCGAGGTGCCCTCGCCCCAGCCGACGGCGCCGTCCGCCGACTCGAGGGCGACCAGCACTCCCCGGCGCACGTCCATCGTCCCGCGCGCCGTCCGCAGCGGCGCGCGCAGCGGCAGGGCGAACGGCACGATCCGCGCGCGCGCGATCCTCACGCCGCGATCCCCGCCGCGAACAGCAGCGCGAAGAGCGCCGCCAAGCGCGCCGTGCCCGCGAGCGCGGCGTTCCAGCTCGCGCCGTCGCTCGCGCGTCCGACCTCGCGGGCGAGGCGGAGCGCGAGCGGAAGAGTCAGCAGGGGCAACAGCGCGATCGGCGAGATCACGCCACTCAGCGCCAGCGCGATCGGCACGGCGAACGCCAGCGCGAGCAGCGCGGCGTAGTACAGGCGCGTCGTGCGCTCGCCCAGGCGCACCGCCAGGGTTCGTTTGCCGGCGCGCGCGTCGCTGTCGAGATCGCGCAGGTTGTTCACGACCAGGATCGCCGTGACCAGGAGCCCGACGGGCAGGGAGGCCGCGAAGGCGAGCGGCGAGAGCACGCCGGCTTGCACGTAGTGCGAACCGACGACTCCGACCACGCCGAAGAACACGAACACACACGCATCTCCGAGGCCATGGTAGCCGAGTGGCCAGGGCCCGCCGGTGTACGCGAGCGCCGCAGCGAGCGAGAACGAGCCGGCGGCTGCGATCGGCCAGCCACCGACGGCGACCAGGCCGAGGCCGCAGAGCGTCGCCACTCCGACCGCGAGTGCGATGCCGGCGCGCATCTCGCGCGCGTCCAGCCAGCCCGACTGCAGCGCGCGCGGCGGCCCCCTACGCTCTTCTGTGTCGGCTCCCTTCTCGAAGTCGAACAGATCGTTCGCGAAGTTCGCGGCGATCTGCAGCGCGAGGGCGGTCGCGAGCGCGAGCGCGGCGATGCCCGGCCGCGCGGCGCCCTCCGCCGCCGCGGCCGCCGTGCCCACCGCGATCGGCGCGAGCGCCGCGAGCAGCGTGGGCGGGCGCGCGGCCGCGAGCCACGCCGCCGGCTTGGTCACGGGCGCCAGGGGAAGCGCGCGAAGTCGGGCGCCCGCTTCTCGAGGTACGCGTCGCGGCCCTCGCGCGCCTCCTCGCTCATGTAGAAGAGCAGCGTCGCGTTGCCCGCGAGCTCCTGCAGGCCCGCCTGTCCGTCGCAGTCCGCGTTGAACGCGCTCTTCAGACAGCGGATCGCGAGCGGGCTGTGACTCAGGATCCGGCGCGCCCAATCGACGCCGGTCGCCTCGAGCTCCGCGAGCGGGACGACCGTATTCACCAGGCCCATGTCGAGGGCGGCGCGCGCGTCGTACTGGCGGCACAGGTACCAGATCTCGCGCGCCTTCTTCTGGCCCACGATGCGCGCGAGATACGACGCGCCGAAGCCGCCGTCGAAGCTGCCCACGCGCGGCCCGGTCTGGCCGAAGCGCGCGTTGTCGGCCGCGATCGTGAGATCGCAGACCAGGTGCAGCACGTGGCCGCCGCCGATCGCGTAGCCCGCGACCAGCGCGATCACGGGCTTCGGCAGGCTGCGGATGTCCCGCTGCAGGTCGAGCACGTTCAAGCGCGGGATGCCATCGCCGCCCACGTAGCCCGCGTCGCCGCGCACGCGCTGATCGCCGCCGGAGCAGAAGGCCTGGTCGCCCTCGCCCGTGAGCAAGACGACGCCGATCTCGTGGTCGTCGCGCGCGCGCCCGAACGCGTCGATCAGCTCGCGCACGGTCTCGGGCCGGAAGGCGTTGCGCACCTCGGGCCGGCAGATCGTGATGCGCGCGATGCCCTCGGCTTTCGCGAAGCGGATGTCGTCGTAGCCGTGCACGGTCTTCCAATCGGGGAGGCTCATCTCGGGTGCTCCTGTGGTTCGTCGCTCTGCGCGGTCGCTCGCCGCGAAGAAGTCGCGCGCCAGCGTCAGCAGCGCGTCCGGGCTCTCGAGCTGTACGGCGTGGCCGGCATCGGGCACGAGCGCGCTCCGGCCGCGCAACGCGCGCGCGGCCAGGTCCGCGGCGATGCGCGCGAACTTCGCGTCCTCGGCACCGGCGACGAACAGCAGCGGCACGTCGAGCTGCGCGAGCCGCGCGTGCAGCGGCGGCTGCACGCCGCTGCCGATGCCGCGCAGCGAAGCGGCGAGGCCGGCCGCGCTGTTGCAGAGCCGTGACTCACGCGCGCGGGCGAGGCGCTCCGGACCGAGGCGCGCCTGCGAGGCGAAGAGCGGCTGCGCCATCCAGCGAGTCACGAATAGCTCGAGGCCGTCGCGCTCGAGTGCGGCGGCGAGCGCCTCGTCCGCCGCGCGGCGCAGCGCCCGCTCCTCCGCATCGGCGATGCCGGCGGACGCGCCGACGAGCAGGGCGGAGCGCACGCGATTGGGGCGCAGCGCCGCGAAGCCCAGGCCGATGCGGCCGCCCAGCGAGTAGCCCAGCACGTGCGCGCGCTCCTCGCCGAGCGCATCCAGGACGCGCGCGAGATCGCCGGCCGCGCACTCGAGCGCGTAGCGGCTGGAGTCACTCGGCGCGTCCGAGCGGCCGTGCCCGAGCAGATCGACCGAGATCGTGCGGTGGTCGCGGGCGAGCTCGGCCGCCAGCTCGCGGAGGTCGTCGGCCGAGCCGGTGAAGCCGTGCAGGAGCAGCAGCGCGGGCCCGCGCCCCGCGAGCTCGACCGAGAGCTCGGCGCCCCCGACGTCGATGCGGCGTACTTCGCGCCCGGTCACGCGCGCGCCTCCCGCGCCGCGCGCGCGAACAGCGCGCGCCGCGCGTCCGCGTCGACCTCCCGGTCGAACGGGACCTCCACGAGCTGGAGCCCGGGCGCGCCGATCGCCTGCTTCAGCGCGAGCCGCAGCTCCTCGACGCTCGTGACACGGAAGTGTGTCGCTCCGAACAGCCGAGCGGCGTGCGCCAGGTCGAGGCCGTGCGGCGTGCTGAACAGGGCCTCGAAGCCGACCGCCTCGCGGTGCGCCGCGACCGGAAGGAGCGAGAAGATCCCGCCTCCGTCGTTGTTCAACACCACGAAGGTCGCCGCGATCCGGTGCCGCTGCGCGGCGAGCAGGCCGCCGAGGTCGTGCAAAAGCGCGACGTCGCCGGTGAGAACGACGAGTGGCTGCGCGCCGCCCGCGGCCGCGCCGAGCGCCGTCGAGACGATGCCGTCGATGCCGTTCGCGCCGCGATTGCACAGCACGCGCAGCGGCCGGCGAGATACTGGGAACAGCGCGTCGACGTCGCGAATCGGGAGACTGTTGGAGACGAACAGCGTCGCGCCCGCGGGCAGGGCGTCCGCGAGCTCCGCCACGGCGCGCGGCCCCAGTGGGCGATCGTCGGCGGCGAGCTCTCGGGCGAGCGCGCCGCGCGCGCGCCGCTCCGCGGAGGCGAAGGCCTCGAGCCACGCCCCCGCCGGTGCCCGCGGTATGCGCTCGAGCCGCGCCGCGAGCGCGTCGCAGAAGACCTCGGGCTCGAGGCGCAGGAGCTCGGCGGCCCGGTGAGTCGGGTCCGCGAAGCGCCCGTCGGGGTCGACGAGCCAGAGGCTCGCCGCCGTGTGACTCGCGAGCCAGGCGTCGAACGACCTGCTGGTGAGCGGCGCGCCGAGGCGCAGCACGATCTTGGGCGCGAGCGAGCCGGCGAGCTGCGCGTCGCGCAGGAACGCGTCGTAGCTGCCGGAGACCGGCGCCTCCGCGACGTGCGCGCCGGCGCGCAGCTGCGAGGTCGGCTCGGCCAGCAGCGGCCAGCCGGCCGCGCGCGCGAGCCGGGCCACCGCGGCGCCGAGCGTCGGGGGCCCGTCGAGTGGGCCAGCGGCGATGACACCGGTCGGTGTCGCGGCGGCGAGGCTGGCGAGGCGCCGCAGCAAGTCGTCGGGCGCCGCGAGGCGCGCCGGCTCGACGCGCGTGTAGGCGCGCGAGCCGCGGCCCCGGGCCGCGAGCGGATCGGCGGCGAGCGCGGCGACGCCGTCGCTCGCGACCGGCACCGGCTCGAGCGGCTCGCGGAACGGGACGTTCAAGTGCACCGGACCCGGCGGGCGCGCGCAGGCCGTCGCCACGGCGCGCGAGCCCAGCGCGCGCGCGTGGCGCAGCAGCGCAGGGCTCGCCTCGGGCGGCGGGAGCTCCGCGAACCAGCGCGCGTAGGACCCGAACAGGCGCAGCTGGTCGATCGTCTGCGGCGCGCCCCAGTCGCGCAGCTCGGGTGGCCGATCCGCGGTGAGCAAGAGCAGCGGCACGGCCGAGTGACTCGCTTCGACCACTGCGGGCAGCAGGTTCGCGGCGGCGGTACCCGACGTGCAAATGACCGCGGCGGGCACGCGCGTCTGCTTGGCCAGGCCGAGCGCGAAGAAGCCCGCGGAGCGCTCGTCGATCTGCGACCAGATGCGCACGCCGGGGCGGCTCTTCGCGAGCGCGACCAGTGCCGCGACGAGCGGCGTCGACCGCGAGCCAGGGCACACACAGAAGTGTCGCACCCCGGCGCGCGCCAGCTCGTCCAGCAGCGCGCTGGCGAGCGCGACGTTGCGGTTGGGCGCCAGCGACGCGTCCATGGCTTACAGCTCCACCAGCGCGCCGAGGGCGCTGGCCAGCTTCCAGCGCGTCTCCGCCAGCTCGGCTTCCGGGGTCGACCCCGCGACGATGCCGACCCCGGCGTGAAGCGTGGCGGCTTCGCCGCGCAGCAGCGCGCTGCGCAGCGCGACGCACAGCTCACCGTCGCCGGACGGCGCGAGCCAGCCGATCGCCCCCGAGTACCAGCCGCGCCGCGCCGCCTCGTGCTTGCGCAGGAACTCGAGCGCCGCGGCGCGCGGCGCGCCCCCGACCGCGGGACTCGGAAACAGGCCCGCCGCGAGCGCGAGCAGCGGCGCGCGCTCGCCGGGCGAGAGGCTCCCCGACACCGGCGTGTGTAGATGCTGGATGCCCTCGAGGCGGAGCAGCGACGGCGCCTGCGGCGCGCGCAGCTCCGCGCAGCGCTTGCCGAGCGCGGCCAGCACGGCCCGGCACACGATCGCGTGCTCCTCGCGCTCCTTGGCGCTCTCGAAGAGCGTGCGCCCGCGGCGCTCGTCTTCCTCGGGCGTGCGGCCGCGCGGCGCCGAGCCCGCGAGCGCATCGGCGCGCAGCTCGTCGCCTTCGCGCCGCAGCAGTCTCTCGGGCGAGGCGCCGACGAAGGTCGCGGCGCCGAGCCCGACGCCGTAGACGAAGCAATCCGGCTGCGCATCGCGCAGCGCGCCTAGCACGCGCGCCGCGTCGAAGCCGCCGGCTTGGAGCAGCGTGCAGGCTCGCGCGAGCACGACCTTCTCGAGCTCGCCCGCGTCGATCGCCTGCGTAGCGCGCGTCACCGCACGCGCGAAGTCCGCCTGCGACGGCTCCGCGCGAGCGCTGAAGCCGCCGCCGGACGCGCGCCGGAGGCACGCGCTCGACGCGCGACTCACTTCGCGGGCCGGCGAGGTCTTGCCGGCGTTCGCGCCGTCGATCGCCTCGGTGCGGAAGTGACTCGCGCCGACGCGCGCGAACAGCAGCTCCGGCAGCCAGAAGCGCAGCGCCGGGAAGCCGCGCCACTCGGGATCATTCGCGGCGTCGTCCCAGAAGCCGAAGCCGCCGACCAGGAGCGGGCCCGCCTCGGGCGGACCGCCGACGCCGTCGAGCTCGAGCTCGCGCCACAGGGCCTCCGCCCGCGCCGCCGCAGCCTCGAGCCGCTCGGCGCCGGCGGTCTCGAACGCGGCGACCTCGCCCAGGCCCAGGAGCTCGACCCGCCGGTCCGCGCTGCGCCAGTAGAAGCGCGTCGCGTGCGCTGCGCCGCGCAGCTCCGCGAGCAGGTCGCGGGGCTCGGCGGCGCGGCGGATCGCGGCGAGAGTCACTTCAGCTCGCCCTGCGAACTGCCGTGTAGAGCTGCGCCGCGCCGAGCAGGAACACGGAACGGCACACGCGCTCGAAGCCGGCGGAGTGCAAGAGCGCCACGAGCTCCGCCTGCGCGGGCAGATAGGCGACGGAGCGCGGCAGGTAGCGGTAGGCCTCGCGATCCGCGAGCCAAGCGCCGACCAGCGGCACGACGCGTTCGAACCACATGCGGTGACCCGCACGCGCGACGCGCCCAGTGGGCACGCCGACCTCGAGCAGAGCGAGGCGCCCGCCCGGCGCGAGCACGCGCGCGGTCTCGCGCAACACGCGCTCGGGCGCGCTGAAGTTCCGCAGCGCGAAGCCGCAGGTCGCGGCCGTCGCGCACGCGTCGCGCAGCGGGACTGACTCCGCGTCGCCGCGCAAGAGGCTCGCGGCGACGCGGCGACGGCGCGCGCCGCGCAGCATCTCGCGCGCGCTGTCGAGCGCCACCACGCGCGCGCCTCGCGCCGCCGCGAGCTCGGCCAGGTCGCCCGTGCCGCAGGCGAGATCGATCACGACGTCGCCGGGGCCAACATCGATGGCCGCGAGCGCCGAGCGCCGCCAGCGCCGGTCCAGGCCGAGCGAGATCACGCGGTTCATGCGGTCGTAGCCGGGCGCGATGCGCTCGAAGATCGCGCGCACGAGCGCGGTCTTCTCCGGGCCGGAGGGCAGGGGAGTCACTTCCAGGCCACCTCGAGGCTCGACGACTCGGTCGCGGCGACGGCGCGGGCGAGCGCTTCGCTCTCGCCGCGGCCGCGCAGCCGCGCGAGCGCCTGACTCACGAGCGTGCGCTGGAAGAACAGCGCGACCAGCCGCGTCGCATCGGGCAGCAGCGCGCGGAACGCCGCCTCCACCTTGTCGGCCTCCGCCTCGCCGGTGCTCGTGCCGCGCACGTGCCGATCGAAGAGCTCGATCGCCTGCTCGGCGAAGGTCTTGGTGGCGTTCGCGTGAGACACGGCGAGCGCCAGCAGCTCCTGCAGCGGGAACCCGGCCCCCAGGATGCGCAGGCCCGCGCGGGCCATCGCGACGTCGGCTTCGCTGAAGCGATCCTCGCCGCCAGCGCGAATCGGCTCGACCAGGCCGGCGAGCTGGATCGCGGCGAGCAGCGCCTCGGGCATACCGGTCGCGATCGCGAGCTCGGCGCGCGAGTAGGTGCGTTCGCCGACTTTCTCGCGCGCGAGCGCGTCGACGAGCGGCTCGAGCGGGGCGGAGTCACTCCCGCGCTCGAGTACGCGCTTGATCAGCGCCAGGGTGAGCCCCTCGTCGAGCAGTTCGCGGATGCGCGCCAGGCGCTCGCGGTGGGAGTCGTCGTAGTGCGCGACGCGCCCGGCGCGGCGCGGAGGATGCAGCAGCCCGCGGCCCTGGTAGAAGCGGATGGTCTCGGCGCGCACCCCGGAAACGCTCGCGAGCTGCTCGATCCGATACTGCATGCAACTACTATAATAGTAGTTGCTCGCATTGTCAGCTCACGGGAAAGCCTTCATTCCACCGAGGGTTAGCTCGGTGATGCGGCGCTTCGCGCGCTCGTCGAGCTCCTGTGAGGGGCCGCGGGCGCGGAAGCGCTTCCAGTTCGCGATCGCGGCCGAGCCGGGGTGCTCCTTCTCGTAGGCGAGCGCGGCGTCGAACGCGCTCTGCATCTCGGCCTCGCTCGCGAAGGCCACGGCTGCGGGCGCCGGCTTCGCAGGTGCGGGCCTTGCGGGCGGCGGCGCACGCTCGGTCACTCGAGGCGCACTCGGGGCGGGTGCAGGCGCGACCTCCGCGGCGGGCGCCGGAGTCGGAGCTGGATTCGCGGTTGGAGTCGGCTCGGGCTCTGCGGGGACCGGCGCCGGCTCCGGCACCGCCAGGGGCTCGGGCGTGCGCGCCGGCTCGACCGGGGGCGCGACGGTCGGTGACTCGACGACGGGCTTCGCGACGGCGCGCGGGGTCTCGGGCGCGCCGCCAAGTGGCTCCCGCCACCAGAGGGCGCCGGCGGCAAGCGCGAGTCCGAGCGCGCCGGCGGCCGCGAGCAACGCCGGTCGCGACGAGCGCGGCCGCACCGCCCGGCTGAGCCGCTCCGCGTTCGCGCGTCCGACTGCCGCGAGCGCCGCGCCCAGCTCGCGCGCGCTCGCGAAGCGCCGCGTCCGCTCCTTCTCGAGACAGCGCAGGATGATCGCCTCGAGCTCGGGCGAGACCCCGAGCTCGGGCCGCAGCTCCGAAGGCGCGGGGGGCGCCTGATAGAGCTGCAGCGCGAGATAGCCGATCGCGGACTCCGATTGGAAGGGCAGCGCGCCGGTCGCCATCTCATAGAGCAGGAGCCCGAGTGAGTAGAGGTCGCTGCGCCCGTCGAGCGACTCGCCGGGGCGGAGCGAGCCCGCCTGCTCCGGCGACGCGTAGCGCGGCTTGCCGATGAAGTCGCCCGCGCGCGTGAGCGTGGCGTCCGCGATCCGCTGCTCGGTCGAGAGCGCTCCGCGGGCGACGCCGAAGTCGATGATCTTCACCGCGAGCCCCTCGGCGGTGGGCGTGAGCATCACGTTCTCGGGCGAGAGGTCCCTGTGCACGATGCCGAGCTCGTGGGCGTGCGCGAGCCCCGCGCAGCACTGGGTGCCGATCGCGCAGATCTCCGCGGTCGAGAGCGCGGCGCGCGCCCGCAGCAGGTCGCCGAGGCTCTGGCCGACGACATACTCCATGACCAGGAAGTGAGCGCCGTCCTCCACGAAGAAGTCGTGCAGCAGCACGAGATTCGGGTGGCGCAGCCTGACCGCGATGCGCGCCTCGCGCTCGAAGCGCTCGATGGCCTGGGGCACCGAGCGGAACAGCTCGTCGCGAATCACCTTCAGCGCGCGCCGCTCGCCCAGCAAGAGATGCTGCGCGCGATACACGGCGCCCATGCCGCCCCGGCCGATGCGCTCCTCGATCAGGAAATCGCGCACGCGGCGGCCGATCAGCGGATCGGCCGCATCGCTCTCGCGCGGAGTCGTGTCGCCAGACTGTGCCAAGGTTCGCGCACAGTCTAAGATCCCGGCGGCCTCGGCCACACGCACACCGGAGGGGGGTCACATGGCGAAGCTCGGAGCTCGGTTCGCGATCGCGGCGCTCGCGACCGCGTTGCTCGCGCCGCTCGCGGCGCGGGCGGACGACGCAAGCAACGTCCTGATCGTGCTCGACGCCTCGGGCAGCATGGCGGGCCGCATGAACGGCCAGGTCAAGATGGACCTGGCCGAGCGCGTGGTGAAGGACCTGGTCGACAACATGCCCGCGGAGATGAACGTCGGCTTGATCGTGTACGGCTCGAAATCCGCGCGCGAGAAGAACGACTGCAAGGACATCGACGTCCTGCGCCCGGTGGAGCGCGTCGACCCGAAGTCCTTCGACGCGGCGCTCCAGCACGTGTCCCCCCACGGCATGACGCCGATCGGCGCTTCGCTCCTGCGCGCGGCCGAAGCGCTCAAAGGCCTCCCGGGCCAGTCGACGATCGTGCTCGTCTCGGACGGCACCGAGACCTGTCACAGCGATCCGTGCGCGGTCGCGAAAGAGGTGAAGGAGACGACCGGGATCGACGTGCGCGTGCACGTCGTCGGCCTCGACGTCGGCAGCGGCGAGCGAGGAACCCTGGAGTGTGTCGCGAAGGGCGGCGGCGGCACGTACTACCCGGTTTCGGACGAGAAGGGGCTGCGCGACGCGCTCAGCGCGGCGACGATTCCCCCGTGCAACGGCCAGAAGGCGATGTGGCTCTCGATCGCGCACCCGGGTCTGGGCGAGGGGCGCAACGCCGGCGGCGGCTTCCAGAACGTCCCGAAGCGGAAGTTCTATCTCGGCTTCATCCCGTTCTTCGGCTGGCCCGGCTATCTCCAGGTCGTGAGCGCGATCGACGCCAAGAACTGCCGCACGAACGACTGGCCGAACTAGACCGCGACCTTCGCGGGGGTCATGCGCACGCGCATGTGCTTGATCCCGCCGATCACGGTCGAGCGCAGGCGTTCGATCGGCGCGGCCAGCTCGAGTGAGTCGATGCGACCGACGAGCTCGCGCAGGATCGCCGCGAGCTCGAGCCGCGCGAGCCGCGCGCCCAGACAGTAGTGCTCGCCGATGCCGAACGAGACGTGCGGGTTCGGCGA
>DATFUE010000036.1:0-2846 GCA_035261165.1 Myxococcota bacterium | reverse complement strand
ATCGTCTCTTTGTACGCGACCTGCGGGCGCCCGACGCCCGCCTGCACCTGGAACTCGCGCAGCAGTCGGTCGACGATGATCTCGAGGTGGAGCTCGCCCTGTCCCGCGATCAGCGTCTGCCCGGTCTCTTCGTTCGTGTGCACGCGGAACGACGGATCCTCGATCGCGAGCTTGCCGAGCGCCTCGGACAGCTTGTCCTGATCGGCCTTGGTCTTCGGCTCGATCACGATCTCGATCACCGGATCCGGGAGGTCGATCGACTCGAGAATCACCGGCGCGTGCTCGGCGCACAGCGTGTCGCCGGTGTAGATCTTCTTCAGCCCGACGAGCGCGGCGATGTCGCCGGCGGAGATCGACTCGATCTCCTCGCGCCGGTTGGCGTGCATCTGCATGATTCGACTGACTCGCTCGCGCCGCTCCTGCGTCGAGTTCCGCACGTTCTGGCCGGCCTTCAAGGTCCCGGAATACACGCGCACGAACGCCAGCTGGCCGACGTACGAGTCCGTCATGATCTTGAACGCGAGCGCGGCGAACGGCTCGTCGGCCTGCGCGTGGCGCTCCACGACGTTGCCCTTCGGGTCGACGCCGCGAATCGGCGGCACGTCGAGCGGCGACGGCAGATAGTCGACTACGGCGTCGAGCAGCGGCTGTACGCCCTTGTTCTTGAACGCCGCGCCGCACAGGACCGGCACGAGCTCGAGGCGGATCGTCGCCTCGCGGATCGCCTTGCGGATCGCGTCCTCGCCGACCGGCTCGCCCTGGAGATACTTCTCGAGCAGCGTCTCGTCGTGCTCGGCGACGACTTCGAGCAGCTTGTCCCGGTACTCGGCCACCTGCGCTTCCATCGCCGCCGGAACCGGCTCGACGCTGAACTCCGCGCCGAGTGTCTCGTCGTTCCAGACGATCGCCTTTTGCGTGATCAGATCGACGACGCCGGTGAAGCGCTCTTCGCTGCCGATGGGAAGCTGCAGCAGGACCGGGTTCGCGCCGAGCTTGGTGCGGATCTGCGCGACGGCCTCGAACAGGTTCGCGCCGACGCGATCCATCTTGTTCACGAACGCGATGCGCGGCACGCCGTACTTGTCGGCCTGGTGCCAGACCGTCTCGGACTGCGGCTCGACACCGCCCACCGCGCAGAACACCGCGACCGCGCCGTCGAGCACGCGCAGGCTGCGCTCGACTTCGATCGTGAAGTCGACGTGACCCGGGGTGTCGATCAAGTTGATGCGGTGATTGCGCCAGAAGGCGGTCGTCGCGGCGGACGTGATGGTGATGCCGCGCTCCTGCTCCTGCTCCATCCAGTCCATCGTCGCGGTGCCTTCGTGCACCTCGCCGAGCTTGTAGTTGCGACCGGTGTAGAAGAGGATCCGCTCCGTCGTCGTCGTCTTACCGGCATCGATGTGGGCCATGATGCCGATGTTGCGCGTGCGTTCGAGTGAGCGGTCCCGCGACATCAGAAACCCCGCGTTACCAGCGGTAGTGGGCGAACGCCCGGTTGGCGTCCGCCATGCGGTGCGTCTCTTCGCGCTTGCGCACCGCTTCGCCGCGCTCGGCGGCCGCGTCGAGCAGCTCGGCGGCGAGCTTCTCGCGCATCGACTTGCCCGCGCGCGCGCGGGCGTACTGGACGACCCAGCGCATCGCCAGCGCGCTGCCCCGGGTCGGAGTCACTTCGACGGGCACCTGATACGTGGCGCCGCCGACGCGGCGGCTCTTCACTTCCACGCGCGGGCGGACGTTGTCGAGCGCGCGGCGGAACAGGCGAACCGGCTCCTCCTGCGCGCGCTCTTCGACCAGCTGGAGCGCGCCGTAGGCGATCGACTCGGCGATGCTCTTCTTGCCGCGCTGCATCAGCACGTTGATGAACTTCGCGACCTGGCGATCGCCGAACTTCGGATCCGGGGTTGCGTCCCGCCGGGGCACCTCGCGTCGTCGCGGCATCTCGCGCTCCTATTTCCGGCGCTTGGTGCCGTAGCGACTGCGGGCTTGGTTGCGGCCGTCGACACCGAGCGTATCGAGAGTTCCGCGGACGATGTGGTAGCGGACGCCGGGAAGATCCTTGACGCGGCCGCCGCGGACCAACACCACCGAGTGTTCCTGCAGGTTGTGTCCCTCGCCCGGGATGTACGCCCAGACCTCGCGCCCGTTCGACAAGCGCACGCGGGCGACTTTGCGCAGCGCCGAATTCGGCTTCTTCGGCGTGTGAGTCGAGACGCGGATGCACACACCACGGCGCTGCGGACACTTCATCAGGTCGCGCGCCTTGATCTTCTTTTGCTTGATCGCCCGCCCAAGGCGGACGAGCTGCTGGATGGTCGGCATCTCGGTCTTCCCTCGCTGAGATACTTCGCCGCGCAAACGCATCCGTGTCCGGCGGCTGGTCGCAGGCCAGGGAATCTCACCCCCCTGCAGGACAGCCCGGTGGACACAGAGCTCTGCGCGGACCCCTGTACAGGAACAGCACCGAGCGGGCCGATCACGGATCGGCGTCCTCCGCTCGGAAGGCGCCGGATTATAATAGGAAAGCGATCCCTGTCAAATGACGTCCACACGCGCCAGCCGCGCGCGGACGCCATTCGCGGGAGCGAAGCTCGGGCGAAGACGTACCTTTAGGTCTTGAGGCCCCCGCTCGAGTCGGCGGACCCGGCAACCAGGCCCGCGTGCGCGACGTCACCGCTGCGAGCCGTGCCCGCAGGGGCTTCCTCGGCTCGCTCGTCCTCGAGATCGGCGTCGGCACCCTCGATTCGGATCCCCATGTAGCGGTACTTCGGCATGCCGGTGCCCGCCGGGATGAGTCGGCCCATGATCACGTTCTCTTTCAGGCCCATCAGGCGATCGGTCTTCCCGGA
>DATFUE010000035.1:0-2134 GCA_035261165.1 Myxococcota bacterium | reverse complement strand
CAGCTGGACATCGCCAGGAAAGAGACACGCACCGCGGAGTTCCTCGCGAAGAACCCAAACGGGCGCATTCCCTGTCTGCGGCTCGAGGACGGGACCCACTTTTGGGAGTCGAACGCGATCCAGTTCTATCTCGCCGAGGGCACGCCCTTCTTGCCAGCGGGCAAGCTCGAGCGCGCGCAGGTGCTGCAGTGGATGTTCTTCGAGCAGTACAGCCACGAGCCCTACATCGCGGTGGTGCGCTCCTGGCACCACTTCGGGACGCTGGAGGCGAACCGCGCGCAGCTCGCCGACAAAGTCGAGCGCGGCTACGCGGCGCTCGGCGTGATGGAGTCACACCTCGCGACGCGCGCGTACTTCGTCGCCGAACGCTACTCGATCGCGGACATCGCCCTCTACGCATACACGCACGTGGCGCCCGAGGGGAAGTTCGGCCTCGCGCCCTACCCTGGCGTGCGCCGCTGGCTCGAGCGCGTGCGCGCGCAGCCGAAGTACATTCCGATCACGAAGGCTTAGCAGGCCGGGTCTAGAGCCAGCGGCGCACCCTCGCGCGATATGCCCCGTACGGCTCGCCGAACTTCGCGTCGAGATAGCGCTCCTCGCGCGCGATGACGCCGTAGCGCAGCACGGCGATCAGCGGCACGGCGAGGGCGAGCGTCCAGACACTGTCGAGGAGGACCGCGAGCCCGACGTAGATCAGGATCATGGCCAGGTAGATCGGGTTTCGCGTGTGCGCGTAGACGCCCCGAGTCACGATGGCTTCCGTCGGCCGCCAGGTCTCGACGGGCGTGCCCGCGGCGCGGAACTGGCGCATCGCGGCGGTCATGAGCGCCACGCCGGGGACGAACGGCACGAGCCACAGCCCGAGATGAGCCCGGCCCGCCGGCAGGTACGTCGGCCAGAGCAACTCGAGCGCGAAGCCGAGCAGCAGCGTTCCCAGGACGAGCAGCGGCGGGCGCATGACGACCCCGGGGTTGTCAGTCGCTCTCTCGCGATCAGCGCTGGTCACTCGGCAGCTCCCAATTCGACTTCGAAAAGCGTCCCGCCGCCCTCGCGCGCCAGGCAGCGCGCGTCGCCCCCGTGGTGGCGCGCGATCTGGCGCACGAGCGCGAGCCCGAGCCCGAAGCTGCCGTCCTTAGACTCACTTGCGCCGGCGGGGCGATAGAACGGCTCGAAGATGCGCTCGCGCTCGCGCTCGTCGACACCCGGCCCACGGTCCGCGACGGACACGCGCACGCGGCCTGGCGAGTGACTCGCGATCTCGAGCTCGACCGCGGAGCCGCTCGCGTGGCGGCGCGCGTTCTCGAGCAGGTTCCGGATCAGGCGGCGCAAGAGCGCCGGATCGCCGGCGATCGTGACGGGCTGACCGGAGCACTCCGCGCCCGTGCGGGCGGCCTCCTCCGCCGCGAGGCCGAGCAGGTCGACCGACTCGCGCCGCTCGAGCGCTTGGCCCGGCTCGAGCGCGTCGAGCCGGCTCGCGAGGAGCAGCTCGCCAATCAGCGCGTCGAGCTCGGCGACGTCGCGGGCGACGCGGGCGCGGAGCTCGTCGCCTTCCGCGCCGCCGAGCAGCTCGATCGCGACGCGAATGCGCGCGAGCGGAGAGCGCAGCTCGTGCGAGGCCGAGGCGAGCGCGCCGCGCTGCGCCGCGACGAGCTTCTCGATGCGTTCGGCCGCGCGGTTGAAGCTGCCGGCGAGGCTCGCGATCTCGTCGTGGCCGCGAACCTCCACCCGCGCCGCGAGATTCCCCGAGCCCAGCGCCTCGACCTGCGCGCGGAGTGTCTCGAGCCGCCGCGTGATGCGCCTTACGACCGGATAGGCGCCGAGCGCGATCGCCGCGGCGAACGCCGCGATGCAGATCAAGAGACCGATCGGCTCGTGTGCGCCGCGCGCCGTCGACAGGCTGCGGCCATCGGGGAGTCGCAGCACGAACAGATCGGCGTGCCGCGAGTGAATCGGCCCCCGCGCGAGCGCTTCTGGACCCGGCGCGGGCAGCGTGTCGCCGGCGTGTCCGAGCACGGCGCCGCTGGCGTCGCGCAGAGTGAGTCGCATGTCCAGATCGCGCGCCAGCTCCTCGATCGCCGCCTGTTGCCGCTCCGCAGGCGCGTCCGCCGGCGGCAAGGTGCGAGTCAGCACGTTC
>DATFUE010000034.1:0-2980 GCA_035261165.1 Myxococcota bacterium | reverse complement strand
GTCGCCTATCTGCGGCGCGCGGTCGAAGCCGGGCGGCTCGCGCCCGGCGCGAAGCTGGAGCCGATTCGCGTGCTCGCCAAGGAGCTCGGCCTGAATCGCGAGACGGTCGCGACCGCGTACCGGGAGCTCGAGCACCTGGGGCTGACCGAATCGACCGTGGGGCGCGGCACGTTCGTGCGCGACCGCGCGCCGACACCGAACGGTGTCGCGAGCGGCGCGAGCCCGAGCGAGCACCCGTTCGAGCCGGTCTTCGCGCGCGCCAGCGAGGCGGCGCGGGCGACTGCGGCGGCGCGCGTCGACTACGCCGCGCCCGACGGCGCGGTGCACTTCGAGCGCCTGATCCCGGACGCATCGCTCTTCCCGCACGAGGAGTTCCGCAGGACTTTGCAGCGCGCGCTCGCGAAGGGCGGCGCCGGGCTCTACGACTACGGCGACCCGCGCGGTGACTCGAACCTGCGCCGCGCGCTCGTCGCGCGCATGGCGCAGGCCGGGATCGAGGCCGATGCCGACGACGTGCTGATCACCGCCGGCGCCACGCAGGGCTTCGCGATCGCGACGCGCATCTTCTGCGACGCGGGCGACGCGGCGGTCGTCGAGTCACCCACGTATCCGTGGTCGTTCGGGACGCTGGCCGCGATGGGCGTGCGCTCGGTGCCGGTGCCGCTCGGCGCTGACGGCATGGACCTCGATCGGCTGGACACGACGCTCGGCCGCGGCGGCGCGCGCCTGGTCTACACCATGCCGAGCTTCCACAATCCGACGGGTATCTCGACGTCACTCGCGCACCGGCGGCGCCTGCTCGAGATCGCGGGCAAGCACGGCGTGCCCGTGCTCGAGGACGACTTCGAGAAAGATCTGCGCGTGCGCGGGCGCGGCGCGCCGCCATTGCGCGCGCTCGATCGCCGCGGGCTCGTGCTCTACATGGGCACCTTCTCGAAGACGCTGTTTCCGGCGGCGCGCGTCGGCTGGCTGATCCTGCCACCGAGCGTGGGTCGCTCCGCGCTGCTGGCGAAGCGCTCGCTCGATCTCACCTCGAGCCCACTGATCCAGGCGGGGCTGGCGCTGTTCCTGAAGGAGGGCCGCTACGAGCGCCACCTGCGCCGCGTCGTGAAGGAGCTCGCGCGCCGGCTCGACGCGGCGGAGCGGGCGCTGGCGCTGGCGCTGCCCGAGGGCGCGAGCGTCGCGCCGGGCGAGGGCGGATTCCTGTTGTGGGTCACTCTGCCGGCCCCCATCGACACCGCAGCGCTGCTGCCCGAGGCGAAGCGCGCCGGCGTCGTGTACGCGCCGGGGGAGCTCTTCCACCCCGACGGCCGCGGCTCGGCGTGTCTGCGCATCTCTGTGGCGCACACCCCGGTGTCCGAGCTCGAGCGCGGGATTCGCGTGCTCGGCGAAGTGGCGCGCGCGGCGCTGCCCCGGGGTCGCGGCAAGGCGCGCGGGACACGCGCGGCGGAGGCGGTCCATGTCTAGCGAGAAGGGACTCGCATACAGCGTGCTCGACGTCTTCGCCGAGGCGCCCCTCGAGGGAAATCCCGTCGCGGTGGTGTTCGGCGCGGCGCGGCTGTCGGGCGCGGAGATGCAGGCGATCGCGCGCGAGACGAATCTCTCCGAGACCACGTTCGTGCTGCACGCGCGGGTGCACGACGGCGCGTTCGACGTGCGCATCTTCACGCCTGCGAGCGAGCTCCCCTACGCGGGTCACCCGACGTTGGGCACCGCCACCGCGATCCGCTCCGCGCTGCTCGACGACGTGGCGAGCGAAGTCGTGCTGCGTCTCGGCGTGGGCCCGGTGCGGGTGCGCTTCGCCGCCGACGGACTCGCGTGGCTCGAGTCACCGAGCGCGCGCTTCGACCCGTTCGCGAAGCGGGACCTGGCGGCCGCCGCGCTCGGCCTTCCCCTCGACTCACTCGATCCCGCCCTGCCCGTCGAGGTGCAGCGCACCGGCGCGAACCAGCTGTTCGTCCCCCTCCGCGACCTCGCCGCCCTGCGCGCTGCGCGCATCGAGGCGGGCGCATACGAGCGGCTCATCGCCGCCGGGGGACCTCCGTCGCTCTACGCCTTCGCACGCGGCGCGCGCGACCCGCGCAATCACTGGAGCGTCCGCCTGTTCGCGCCGGCGCTCGGCGTCCCCGAGGACCCCGCGACCGGCAGCGCCGCGGGATTCTTCGGCGCCTATCTCGCGCGCCACCGCGCGCACGGCGACGGCACGCTCGACGTCCGCCTCGAGCAAGGTCACGAGATCGGCCGCCCGTCCCTTCTGCACGTGCGCGCGAATGGAACCACGATTTTGGTCGGCGGTCGGGTCATTTCGGTCGCGCGAGGTGAGTGGCTCTGGTGAGGGATCGCGCCGACGGGCCCGGCGAGGGCCGTCCCGAGCCGGGCCGCCAGCGCCGCAGGCGCGCGCAGTGAGCCGCAGGCGAGCGTAGTCAATAAGGAGAATGGTCGTGAGTCAAGATGTGTATCGCTTGAAAGTCGGGTTGGCGGAGATGTTGAAGGGCGGCGTGATCCTCGACGTGACGAACGCCGAGCAGGCGCGCATCGCCGAGGACGCAGGCGCGGCCGCGGTGATGGCGCTGGAACGCGTGCCGGCGGACATTCGGCGCGAGGGCGGTGTCGCGCGCATGGCGGCGGTCGAAGTGATCGAGGCCGTGCGCGCCGCGGTATCGATTCCGGTGATGGCGAAGTGCCGCATCGGTCACACGCAGGAGGCGCGCCTGCTCGAGGCGCTCGGCGTCGACTTCATCGACGAGAGCGAGGTGTTGACCCCGGCGGACGAAGAGCATCACGTCGACAAGAGCGCGTTCCGCTCGCCGTTCGTCTGCGGCGCCCGCGATCTCGGAGAGGCGCTGCGGCGCATCGGCCGCGAGATTCGCGCGCTGCTGCAGGCGCCGCGCGACGAGTGGATGGCGCGCGCGAAGGAGTACGGCGCGCCATACGAGCTCGTCGTGCGCGTGGCGGAGGGCGGGAAGCTGCCCGTGCCGAA
>DATFUE010000033.1:0-7247 GCA_035261165.1 Myxococcota bacterium | reverse complement strand
CGGACGCGCGGCGCAGCGCCTCGATGATCTTCGTGCCCGACTGCAGCGAGCCGGTGTCGACGGCCAGCGCCGCGCCGTTGCCCCAGACGAGGCCGACGTTCGACGGGCCGTACACGATTCCCACGCCGTCGACGACGGTCTCGAGCGTGCCGAACCGCGAGGCGTCGAGGACATCATCGTGCTTCTGCAAAGCGAAGGAGCTCCCAGCGCGGCGATTTCGCTTCGGGTCTTGTCGGAATCGCGCTGATTCCGATTGATCGCCCCGATCGCCGCCGGTGCGGCCGGTCAGTCGACCCGCAGGGGCCGGGCGGCGGCGTCGCCATTCTGGGTCGGACTCACTTCAGTCGGGGCGGCACCCTCGCGAAATGGCATGAAGATCGCGTTCTCGTCGCCTGATGGCGCCAGCAGTCCCGTGGCGCGATCGACGCGCGCGAATACGACGCCCTCGGGCACGGAGAACTCCTGCACCGGCCGCTGCTCGAGCGCTTTCTTCATGTACTCAAGAAATACGGGCGCGGCGGTGCGCCCGCCGGTCTCGTTCTTCCCGAGGTTGCGCGCGGCGTCGTATCCGATCCAGACGCCGGCGGCGAGCTCGGGCGTGTAGCCGATGAACCAGGCGTCGCGCAGGTCGTTCGTGGTGCCGGTCTTGCCGGCGACCGGTCGGCCCAGCGCTTTCACCTTGGTGCCGGTGCCTTCGTCGACCACGGCGCGCAGCATGTCGGTCATGAGATACGCGTCGATCGGGTCGAGGTGATAGCCCTCGGGCAGACCCGGCGTCGTCTTGCCCTCGACCTCCGCGCGCAGCTTCTCCATCACGCGGTCGAGGTCGGGGCCCGGGCCCGCGCTCTCGTCGGCGCCCTCGCCGACGGGCGGAGTCAGAGGCTCCTTCGACGCCTCGAGCAGGTGCACGTTCTGCGCGAGCACCCGCCCGTTGCGGTCGCGCACCTCGAGCACGAAGACGGGATCGATCACCTTGCCGCCAGTGGCGAACGCGGTGTACGCGCGCACGAGCTCCCCGAGCGTGACTTCGCTGTTGCCGAGCGCGAGGCCGAGGTTCATCTCCATGGGTGACTCGATGCCCAGCGCCTTGGCCATGCCCTGCACGGGCGCGAGGCCGATGTCGGAGAGCACGCGGATCGTCGCGGCGTTGCGCGACTTCGCCAGCGCCGTGCGCAGAGTGATCGGGCCGAAGAAGTCCTCGGAGTAGTTCTCCGGCTTCCAGGCGAAGCCGTTCGCGTCGTCGTCGTACACGACCGCGGTGTCGTGCACGATCGTGGCGCCGGTGAAGCCGCGCGCCAGCGCCGCGGCGTAGACGATCGGCTTGAACGCCGAGCCGGGTTGGCGCCGGGACTGCAGCGCGCGGTCGAACTCACTCGCGGCGAAGCTGTAGCCGCCCACGACCGCCTTCAGCTCGCTCTTCTCGAGGTCGACCGCGAGCAGCGCGCCCTCGGCGAGCGGCTTCTGGTAGAGCGACCAGGTCTTGCCGTCGGCGCCGCGCTCGAGCAGCACGACGTCGCCCTTGTGCAGCGCCTGGCTCACCCGGGTGACGTGCGGGTACATGCCGTCGCGGGCCGGGTCCGGCGCGGCGGCCCAGTTCACGTCGGCGAGCCCGAGCGTCGCGCGATCGTCCGGCTCGGGACCGAGCGCGAGAGTCACCTTCTGCGCCTTGTCGTCGAGCGCGATCACGAGCCCCTGGCGCAGCTCCTCTTCCGCGGGCTCGAGCACGGCCGCGTTCGCCGCCGCGATCTCCGCCCGCGCGCCGGCCCAGTCCTTCTCCGGCACGTTGCGCAGCGGACCGCGGTAGCCCATGCGCCGGTCGTGCTCGCGCAGCCCCCGGCGCACCGCCCGCCAGGCGTCGATCTGCTGGGTGACGTCGAGCGTGGTGTGCACGGTGAGTCCGCCGGTCAGCACCTCGTCGCCGCCGAAGTGCTGCATCAGATAGCGCCGCACCTCCTCGACGAAGAACGCGGTCGCGGAATCGCGCTCCTGCCAGTGGGGCTTCGCGAAGATCATCGGCTGCGCGGCCCACATGTCGTGCTGCTCGGGCGCGAGGAAGCGCTGCTCCACCATTCGGTGTAGGACGAGCAGCTGCTTGCGGCGCGCCATCTCCGGGTCGACGTGTGGGTTCCACTCCGCGGGCCGCGGCACGAGACCCGCGAGCAGCGCCGCCTCGTTCACCTGCAGCTCGCGCGCGGACTTCCCGAAGTACGTCTGCGACGCCGCCTCGACGCCGTACGCGCCGGCGCCGAAGTAGATCTGATTCAGGTAGAGATACAGGATGTCGTTCTTGCTGAGCGCCTTCTCGATGCGGCGCGCGAGCACCATGTCCTTGAGCTTGCGCGTATAGCTGCGCTCGGGGGAGAGCAGGAAGGTCTTCGCGACCTGCTGTGTGATCGTGCTCGCGCCCTGCGCCTTGCGGCCCTCGATGAAGTTCGTGAACGCCGCGCGCAGGATGCCGCCGTAGTCCAGGCCGGTATGCTCGTAGAAGGAGCCGTCCTCGGCGGCGATGAAGGCCTCGACGACCGGCTTCGGGATTTGCTCGATCGGCACCACGACGCGCCGCTCCTTGGCGAAGCTGGCGACCTCGTTCCCGTCGACGTCGAGCACGCGCGTGATCAGGTTCGGGCGGTAGTCCTCGAGCTTGTTGATCTCGGGGAGATCGCGCAGGACGACGGCGTAGAAGAGCGTGACTCCTACGATGGTCGTCACGGCGCCGAGTACGGCGAGCGCGACAGCGATCTTCAAAAGCCGTCTCAAGCGCTGTTCCTCGCCGACGGGGTCGCGAACACGACGCGCCGCGCAGCCTACCTCACGCCCCGTCGCTTTGACAGTCTGCGACGAGCGACCCTAGCATCCGCCGCATGCGGCATCTCTTTATCGTCGATCCGCTGCCGGGGTTGAACCCGGACGCCGACACCAGCGTCGTGTTCATGCGCGAGGCGGCGCGGCGCGGTCACAAAGTGGCGACGTGTGACGTCGCCGAGCTCGGCGTCGGGCCCGGCGGGCGGGCGTTCGCCAAGTGGGCCGAGACGCGCGTGCGCGATTCGCGCGACTGGTACGAAGTCGGCGGCGAGGGCTCGGGCTCGCTCGGCGAGTTCGACGTCGTGTGGATGCGCAAGGACCCGCCGTACGACCTGAACTACTTCTTTTCGACGCACATTCTCGACCTCGTTCCGGCCGCGACCCTGGTCGTGAACGCGCCGCGCGGGCTGCGCGACGTCACCGAGAAGCTGTTCATCCTGCGCTACCCGGATCTGTGTCCCGAGAGTCTGGTGAGTCGCAGCATCCGCGAGCTGCTCGCCTTCCGCGACAAGCTCGGCGGCGAGATGATCATCAAGCCGCTCGACGGCTGCGGTGGCGAGGGCGTGTTCCACCTGACCAAAGACGACCGCAACGTGCAGGCGCTGCTCGAGCTGGGCACGAAGCGCGGCTCTACCTATCAGATCGCGCAGCGCTACATCCCCGAGGTGCGCGCCGGCGACAAGCGCATCATCGTCGTCGAGGGGGAGCCGGTCGGCGCGGTTCTGCGCGTGCCGCAGCACTACGAGTCGCGCGCAAATTTCCACGTCGGCGGGACCGCGGCGAAGACCGCGCTCAGCCCGCGCGAGCGCGAGATCTGCGCGCGCATCGGGCCGGCGCTGCGCGCGCACGGGATCGTGTTCGCCGGGATCGACGTGATCGGCGACTGGCTCACCGAGGTCAACGTGACCAGCCCCACCGGGATCCAGGAGATCAACCGGCTCGACGGCGTGAGTCTCGAGCGACTCGTGGTCGACGCCGTCGAGCGCCGCTTTGCGGCGCTGGCGAAGTGAGGGAAGGCGAGATGGGCATCGATCCGATTCTGCTCCGCGATCAGTGCCGCCGCACCGTGCAGCGCACCGACCTTCCGGAGCTGGGCCGGCGCATCGAGGGAAAGGTGCGCGACTGCTACGTGCAGGGCGACCGCCGCGTGCTCATTGCGAGCGACCGCGTGAGCTGCTTCGACGTGGTCGTCGGAACGATCCCGTTCAAGGGCCAGGTGCTGAACCAGCTCGCCGCGTTCTGGTTCGAGCGCACCAAGGGCGTCGCGAGGAATCATCTGATCTCGGTGCCCGACCCGATGGTCAGCGTCGCGCACGAGTGCGGGCCGGTGCCGATCGAGTTCGTGTTCCGCGCTTACCTGACCGGCGCGACGAGCACGTCGATCTGGCGCGCATACGCGGCGGGTGAGCGCAGCTACTGCGGTCACCGCCTGCCCGAGGGCCTCAAGAAGCACCAGAAGCTGCCCGCGCCGCTGCTCACGCCGACGACGAAGGCGGAGAAAGGCGAGCACGACGAGCTGACTTCGCGCGACGAGCTCGTCGCCCGCGGCGTGATCACACGCGCGCGCTACGACGAGGCGGAGGCGCTCCTGGCGCGGCTCTTCGCGGCGGGACAGGCCTGGGCGGCGACGCGCGGGCTGATTCTCGTCGATACGAAATACGAGCTCGGGCTCGACGCGACGGGGAATTTCGTCGTGATCGACGAGATCCACACTCCCGACTCGTCGCGCTACTGGTACGCCGAGGCCTACGCCGAGGCGTTCAGCCGCGGAGAAGATCCGAAGTCGCTCGACAAGGAGTACGTCCGACGCTGGCTGCAGGAGGGCGGATATCACGGCGAAGGCGCGCCACCGACGCTGCCCGACGACGTTCGCTGCGAAGCGGCACGGCGCTACATCGAGACGTTCGAGCGCATCACCGGCCGCGTGTTCGAGCCGGCCAGCGACGAGCCGACGCCCCGCATCCGACGGAATCTCGGCCTCCCGTAGGCGTTCTCCGACGAGAAAAAGTGCAACTTCTCTGTGTTGCCCCCTTTACAACGTCGGATTTCGTTACATACCCTTACGCCATTCCTTCGACGCACCGTCGGAGTGAATGCAAATGTGTGGGGGGACAGAATGGCAATGAAGGTCGCGACGACCGGAGTGAAGCGTGAGTCCGGTTACTTGTACTACCTGGACAAGCAAGGCGACGTCTCTCGCGTCGTGATGGCGCGCGGCGGCGGACGCCACGCGCGCACGCGTCCGGAGAAGGTCGCTCGTGCGGGCGTGAAGCGCGAAGACGGCTTCCTGTACTTCATCGACAAGTCAGGGGACGTCTGCCGCACGAAGATGGCGCGCCGGGGAGGCGGGGGTCGACGCAAGAAGACCGCGCGCAAGGCCGCACCGCGCCGCCGCACAACGGCTCGCAAGACCACTGCACGCGCGAAGAAGACGACTCGCCGCGGCCGACGCGTGGCTCGCACCACGCGACGACGCGGCTAGCTCATCTCATCTCGCTCACGTCGTCTGACATTTGAGAGGTTGGACGTAAAGCCTGGGGAGCAGTGCCGCTGCTCCCCAGGCTCTGTCATTTTCGCGCCCGAAGGTTTTTTCTCTGCAATGCGACTCACGTTTCGGATAGGCTCGGGGCGATGGGTGTGAAGCTCTCGACGGGGGTGGTCGAGACGCCGCTGGGTCAGCTGCGGGCAGCCGTGACGGAAGCGGGCGTCGCTCGCATCGCGCTGCCGCGCTCCAGCGGTTCGGGCTTCGCCGGTTGGCTGCGCAACGTGTACCCGGACGCGGAGCGCGTGCCGTGGCTGCCGCTGATCGACAAGCTCGCGCAGGAGCTCGGCGAGTATTTCGCCGGCAAGCGGCGGGAGTTCTCGCTGCCGCTCGAGCTGCAGGGCACCGACTTTCAGCGCGCGGTGTGGCGGGCGATCGCCGACATCCGGTATGGATCGACGTTGACCTACGCCGAGATCGCCCGCGGCGCGGGTCGCGTGAACGCGGTGCGCGCGGCCGGAACCGCGACGGGCGCGAATCCGATTCCGATCCTGATTCCGTGTCACCGCGTGATCGCGGCGCACGGCAAGCTCGGCGGCTTCTCGGGTGGCCTCGACGCGAAGCGCCGGCTGTTGGCCCTCGAGAGGGCGGCGACCGGCGAGCTCCTCTAGACCCTCTCCAGCGCCTGCTCCAGATCGCGGATCAGATCGTCGGTGTCCTCGATGCCGCAGGAGTAGCGCACCAGGTTGTCGCGGATGCCGAGCTGGGCGCGCTCTTCCGGCGTCTTGTCCCAGTACGAGATGATCGTCGGCTGCTCGATCAGTGACTCGACGCCGCCCATGCTCGGCGCGATGTAGGGCACGCGCAGCGCGTCGATCAGCTTCGATGCGCCGTCGAGCCCGCCGCGCACTTCGAAGCTGACCATGCCGCCGAAGCCGCTCATCTGGCGCACCGCGACGGCGTGGTCGCAATGACTCGCGAGGCCCGGGTAGTGCACGCGCTCGATCTTGTCGTGTTGCTCGAGGAAACGCGCGATCGCGCCGGCGTTGTCGTTCGCGCGCGCGACGCGCAGCGACAGCGTCTTCATGCCGCGCAGCACGAGATAGGCCGCGTGCGGATCGATCACGCCGCCGAGCACGCCGTGCAGCTCGCGGATCGGGTGGATCAGCGCCTCGCTGCCGACGAGCGCGCCGGCCAGCACGTCGTTGTGACCCGCGAGGTACTTCGTGACCGAGTGCAGCACCAGGTCCGCGCCGAGCGCGAGCGCCTGCTGATTCACCGGGGTCGCGAGGGTCGAGTCGATCACCACGATCGTCCCGCGCGCCCGACAGCGCTCGGCGACGCCCTGCACGTCGACCACGCGCAGATAGGGGTTCGTCGGTGACTCGGAGAAGAACAGGTTGGCGCCCCCGGCCACCGCGCGCTCGAGCGCCGCGAGATCCGCCGGATCGATCACCGTGCAGCGCACGCCCATCTTCGGCAGCACCGTCTGCATGAACTGGCGCGTACGCCGGTAGCAGTCGTGCGTCGTGACGACGTGCCCGTTCTGCGGCACGAGCGCGAGCAGCATCGTCGTGACCGAGTTCATGCCCGACGCCGACACGACGCAGTCCTCGCCGCCCTCGAGCGCGCACAGCTTCGTCTCCACCGCGCGCGTGGTCGGGTTGCCGTAGCGCCCGTATTCGAAGCTCGGGTGGCGCCCCTCCTGGTAGGCGATCACCTCCTGGGTGTCGCGGAACCAGAACGCCGCGGTCTGCACGATCGGCGTGGTCAGCGAATCGGTGACACGGACGCGTGTATCGCGCTCGCCGCCGTGAACGGCGCGAGTCGATGGGCCGCCCTTTTCGCGCTCCCTACTCATACGGGGCGGCCGAGGTTACTCCCGGTCCCGGGGAGGGTCAAACCTCCTTCGGCGCGCAGCGTGAGCCACCTCCGCTCGAGCGCGTCGCGCACGTCGCGGCCG
>DATFUE010000032.1:0-19203 GCA_035261165.1 Myxococcota bacterium | reverse complement strand
GTGATCATCGCGGCTTCGTCCGAGAGGATGTCGCCGAACAGGTTCGGGCACAGCAACACGTCGAACTTCGGCGCGTCGCGCAGCAGCACCATCGCGGCCGAGTCGACGAGCTGGTGCTCCAGCCGGACGTCGGGGAATTCGGGCGCGACCTCCTCGACGATCTCGTTCCAGAACGCGCTCACTTCGAGCACGTTCGCCTTGTGGATGTTCGTGACCAGCTTCTTGCGCCCCTGCGCGGTGCGAAACGCCACGCGCGCGATGCGCGCGACCTCGTGCTCGTCGTACACCTCGGTGTTCAGCGCGCGGCGCACGCCATCGCGGTCGTCGCGGCCGCGCGGCTCGCCGTAGTAGATTCCGCCGGTGAGCTCGCGCACGACGATCAGGTCGACGCCTTCGACACACTCGCGACGCAGCGGGCTCGCGTCGCCGAGCGCCTTCAGCACGTTCGCGGGGCGCAGATTCGCGTAGAGCCCGAGCTCCTTGCGGATCCGCAGCAAGCCGCGCTCGGGCCGCGTGCCGGGCGGGAGCATGTCCCACTTCGGCCCGCCGACTGCCCCGAGGAGCACCAACCCGCACGCCTTCGCGCGTGCGACTGTCGCGTCGGAGAGCGGCGCACCTTCCGCGTCGATCGCACAGCCGCCGATCAGCGCGTGCTCCAGCTCGACGTCGGGCGCGACCGCGCGCAACACGGCGCTGGCTTCCGCAGTCACTTCTGGGCCGATCCCGTCGCCGGGCAGAACAAGAACTCGAGCCATCGCCAAACCCTATGATCGCACGGGCACGCTACCCATGCTTTCCTAGACGCCCTTGAGTGACGCGACGCCGAGCTTGCGGCGCTGCTCGAGCTTGTTGAGCGCGTGGATGTACGCCTTCGCGGACGCGACCAGCACGTCGGTGTCGGCCGCCTGGCCGATCACGCGCAGGCCGTCCTGCTCGAGCGTGACCGACACCTCCCCCTGCGCGTCGATGCCGCTCGTGACCGCCGAGACGAGATATTTGAGCAGTCGCGCCTTCACGCCCGAGACCTGCTCGATGGCGGAGAAGATCGCGTCGACCGGGCCGGTGCCCATCGCGGCGATCTTGCGCTTGTCGCCCTTCACTTCCATCTCGACCGTCGCCGTCGGCGTCGCGAACGTGCCCGAGACCACGTGCATGTTCTCGAGCTTGTACATCTCCTCGACGCGCAGCAGCTGATCGGTGACGAGCGCCTCGATGTCCTCGTTGTAGACGACCTTCTTGGCGTCGGCGAGGTCTTTGAAGCGCTTGAAGGCGTGGTTGAAGTCGATGCGCTCGGGATCGAAGCCGAGCTCGCGCAGCCGCTCGCCGAACGCGTGGCGGCCCGAGTGCTTGCCCAGCACCAGCTCGCTCGACGCGCGGCCCACCGACTCCGGAGTCATGATCTCGTAGGTGAGTCGATTCGCGAGCACGCCGTGCTGGTGGATGCCCGCCTCGTGCGCGAACGCGTTGTCGCCGACTACCGCCTTGTTCGGCGGCACCGGCACGCCGATCACCGACGAGAGCAAGCGACTCGTGGGGTAGATCTCCTTGCCGACGATGCCCGTATCACAGCCGGAGAAGAACTCGCCTCGCGTGCGCAGCGCCATCACCACCTCTTCCATCGCGGTGTTGCCGGCGCGCTCGCCGATGCCGTTCACGGTGCACTCGACCTGGCGCGCGCCCGCGCGGATGGCCGCGAGCGAGTTCGCGACTGAGAGCCCGAGGTCGTCGTGACAGTGCACGGAGAAGCGCGCGAGATAGGCCTGGGGCACACGCTGGCGCAGATAGGTGATGAGCTCGGAGTACTCGAAGGGCGTCGTGTAGCCGACGGTGTCCGGAAGGTTCAGGGTGCGCGCGCCCGCGGCGATCGCGCGGCCGCACATCTCGACCAGAAACTCCCAGTCACTGCGCGTCGCGTCCTCGCAAGAGAACTCGACGTCTTCGCAGTAGCCGCGGGCGCGGGTCACGGCGCGCACCGCCTCCTCGAGCACCTTCTCCTTCGACATGCGCAGCTTGTCGCGCATGTGGATCTCGCTGGTGGCGATGAACACGTGGATGCGCGCGTGCGCCGCCTCGCGCAGGGCCTCCCACGCGCGGTCGACGTCGTCGTCGTTCGTGCGCGCGAGCGCGCAGATGATCGGCCGGCGCACCGCCGCCGCGACCGCCTTCACGGCGTCGAAGTCGCCCTGCGAAGCGACCGGGAAGCCGGCCTCGATCACGTCGACGCCGAGCTTCTCGAGCTGGCGCGCGAGAACCAGCTTCTCCTCGAGGTTCATGCTGCAACCCGGCGACTGCTCGCCGTCGCGCAGCGTGGTGTCGAAGATCAGGACGCGTTCAGCGGACATCGCCGAGTGACTCCTGTTCGCGCTCGCCTACCGCGAGCTCGGTCTTTGGTTTGTGGCGCTCCGTCCACCAGAGCACCGGTCCCGAAATCAGATACGCGACGCCGAGCAGGAACAGCATCGTCTCGTGGTTCAGGAGCACCACGACGAGAAACACGAGGATCGCGACCAAGGTCGGATACGCGCGCCTGCCCTCGAGCTTCAAGCCCTTGATGCTCGGGTACGGGATCGTGCTGACCATGAGCAGCGCGAGCAGCGCGAAGAACGAGGTGATGGCCATGCCGAGCGGCCGCGGGAACGGCGGCGCGATGTCGAACGAGCCGATGAACCAGACCGTCGCGGCGACCATGCCGCCCGCGAACGTCGTCGCGATGCCCTGGAAGTGCTTCTGCTCGGGGCCGTCGACCTTCGCGTTGAAGCGCGCGAGGCGCAGCGCTGCGCACAGCGCGAACAGCCCGGCGATCAGCCAGCCGCGCGGGCCGAGCGGCAACAGCGTCCAGTTGTACATGAGCAGCGCCGGCGCCAGGCCGAACGCGGTCAGGTCCGAGAGTGAATCGAACTCGACGCCGAAGCGGCTGGACGAGTGAGTCGCGCGCGCGACCCGGCCGTCGAGCATGTCGCAGATCATCGCGAGCACGATGGCGAGCGCGGCCTTCTCGAACTCCCCGCGGATGGAGAGCGTGATCGACCAGAAGCCGAGCATCAGCCCGGTGCTGGTGATCAGGTTCGGAAGCAGATACACCGCGCGGCGGCGCTCGCGGCGACCGCCGCGGCGGCGCCGGCGCCGCTCGCGAAAGCCCTCGCGGGCCCCCGCCATCAATTCTTGCTCCGATCGACGAGCCGGTGCTCGCGCAGCCAGGGCATCATCGCGCGGAGCTCCTTGCCGATCTTCTCGACCGGATGCTCCTCGCCGAGCTTGCCGAGCGCGGTGAAGACGGGCTTTCCTACGCGCGCCTCCTGGAGCCACTCACTCGCGAAGCGCCCGCTCTGGATCTCGCCCAGGATGCGCTTCATCTCGGCCTTGGTCTCCGCGGTCACGATGCGCGGCCCGCGCGTCAGGTCGCCGAAGCGCGCCGTGTTCGACACCGAGTAACGCATGTTCGAGATGCCGCCCTCGTAGATCAGGTCGACGATCAGCTTCACCTCGTGGATGCACTCGAAGTACGCCATCTCCGGCGCATAGCCGGCTTCGATCAAGGTCTCGAAGCCGGCCTGCATGAGCGCAGTGAGTCCGCCGCAGAGCACCGCCTGCTCGCCGAACAGGTCCGTCTCGGTCTCTTCGCGGATCGTCGTCTGGATGATCCCGGCGCGCCCGCCGCCGATGCCCTTCGCGTACGCGAGCCCGACCTCGAGCGTGTTGCCCGCGGGGTCGCGGTCCACCGCGACGAGACAGGGCACGCCTCCGCCCTTGGTGTACGCGTCGCGCACCAGGTGACCCGGTCCCTTTGGCGCGACCATGAAGGTGTTCACGCCCTCGGCCGGCGTGATGCAGCCGAAGTGGAAGTTGAAGCCGTGCGCCAGCGCGAGATAGTTGCCCGGCTTCAGGTTCGGGCGAATCTCGGCGTCGTAGATCTGCGCCATCGTCTCGTCGGGCAGGGTCATCATCACGACATTGGCCGCCGCGGTCGCGTCCGGAATCGACAGCACGCGCAGACCCTCGGCCTGCGCCTTCTTGACCGTCGGCGAGCCGGGCCGCAGCCCGACGACGACGTCGACCCCGCTGTCGCGCAGATTGAGTGAGTGAGCATGGCCTTGGCTGCCGTAGCCGAGGATCGCGACCGTCTTGCCTTCGAGTCGCGCGAGGTCGGCGTCCTTGTCATAGAACACGCGCATGGCGAGGGATCTCCTCTGGGGGCCCTGGGGGACGAGAAAGCGACAGCGATTCCGCGGCCTTATCGCGGTGGTCAGGGTATGGGTTCGGCCTTGGAGTGTAAAGCCAAGCGCTTGGCCTCCGCCTCGGCGCGGCGCAGATAGCGCAGCTCGACGCGCTCGGGCGGAAGATCGGCGCCCGCGAGCGCCAGTCGGTGACCCAGAACACCCACGGAGCGCGCGCGCAGCACGCCCGTTGCCGCCGGCAAGAAATGCGCACGCGCGCCGAGCGCCGCCGCGAGCTGAGCGCGGTGGAGCTCCGCGCCGCTGCCGAGGAACGCGATCGGCTGGCGCCCGGGAAGCGCCGCGAGAAAGTCGCTCACGGACGCGCAGACGTCCGGCAAGAGCGCGCTCGCGTTCGCGTCGTAGAGCCCGGCATACACTTCTCCGCGTCGGGCGTCGACGAGCGGAGCGACCCGGCTCGCGCCCTCGGCCTGGAGCGCGAGCGCCGCCAGGGTGGGCACGGGCACGAGCGTCCGCTGCGTGCCGAACGCCAGACCGAGCGCGGTCGCGAGACCGATGCGCAGCCCGGTGAACGAGCCCGGCCCGATCGCGAGCGCGATCCGCTCGACCTCGGCGAGCTTGCGGCCCGTTCGCGTCAGCAGCGCATCGAGACACACGAGCAGGCTCGCCGCGTGGCGCTCACTCTCGGCGACGTCGGCTTCCCCGATCAGTGCGCCGTTCTCGAGCAGCGCCACCCCTCCGCGCTCCGCGGAGGTCTCGAGCGCCAGCAGCACGCGCGGCTCTAGCCGAGGTCGCTGAGAAACGACACGACACCCGACCAGTGGCGCGCGATGTCGTTCCAGAACGCGACGCCCATCAGCAGCAGGATCAGCGAGAGACCGACGGTCTGCGCAATGTCGCGCGCGCGCGCCGGCAGCGGGCTGCCGCGGATGCCCTCGGCGGCCGCCAGCGCGATCTGCCCGCCATCCAGCACCGGGATCGGCAGGAGATTCAGGATCGCGAGGTTCACGCTGATCACGGCCA
The DNA here is from genome assembly GCA_035261165.1 of Myxococcota bacterium. Lineage (GTDB taxonomy): Bacteria > Myxococcota_A > UBA9160 > SZUA-336 > SZUA-336 > VGRW01. Next base: position 14,008 of record DATFUE010000032.1, on the reverse strand, counting down.
TGAGCCACACGAACTGAGTCCACGAGGCCTGGTACGCGTCGGCGGCGATCTCGCCGATGCCGATCGGGCCCGAGAGGCTGTTCATGCCGACCGAGCCGGTGAGCACCTGCGCGATGCCTCCGAGAATCATCACGAAGACGTCGGCGGTGCGCTCCGCGCCGCGCGCGAGCGCCACGAGCGGGTTGCGCACGACGTCGTCGCGATACTCCGAGCCGACGTCGGTCGAGCCGAGCGTGACCCCGATGCCGTAGTGAGTCTCGGTGCCCGTGGCGGTGCGGATCGGGCGCTCGGTCGGGACGATCTCGACTTTCACGAGCTCGTCGCCGCGCAGCACCGTGAGCGGAATCGCGTTGCCCCCGCTGCCCCAGATCTTCTCGCGCACCTGATCCGGACCGGTCGCGAGCTCGCCCCCGATCGCGAGCACCACGTCCTTGGGCTGCAAGCCGGCGCGCTTGGCCGGGCTCGTCGGCTCGATGCCGACGAGACTCACGCCGACCGGCACGATGCCGAGTGACTCGAGCGTCGGCGCGCCTTGGAGCTGGCGCACCGTCACGCGCACGGTCTCGCTCGCGCCTTCGAGCGGGCGGCGAATCTCGAGCTCGAGCGGCGCCCGCAACGTCGCCAGGCGGCGGCGCAGTGCGTACAAATTCTCGGCCGGCTCGCCGTTCACGGCCACGATGCGGTCGCCGGTCTGCAGGCCCGCGAGCGCCGCGGGGCTCTGCGGATCGGTGACGCCGATCAGGGCAACGGGCGCGTGCGACGAGAGACCCGGGTCCTTCCAGCCGCCGCCGTCGGCCTTCTCGCGCGCGAGCACGACGTCCCGCTTGGCGCCATCGCGTTCGACGGTGAGAGTGACTTGTGCCGGGCCCGGCGCGGCGAGCTTGTCCTCGAGATCCGGCCAGCGCCAGATGGGCTCGCCGCCGACCGCCACGATGCGGTCGCTCTCGAGAATGCCGGCACGCTCCGCCGCCGAGCCGGGCAGCACGCCGCCGACGCGCGAGGTCAGGGTCGGCACGCCGCTCATCAGGATCGCGGCGATCAAGACCACGGGCAGCGCGAGATTCATCACCGGCCCCGCGAGCGCGATCGCGATGCGCTGCCACACGGGCCGCGCATTGAAGGCGCGCGAGATCTCGTCGGGCGGGAGCTCCTCGCCGGGCACTTCGCCGAGCATCTTCACAAAGCCGCCCAGAGGCAGCGCCGCGATCACGTACTCCGTCTCACCGATGCGGCGCGCAAACAGCGACGGGCCGAAGCCGATCGAGAACTTCTCCACCTTCACGCCGAGCCACTTGGCGACCGCGAAGTGACCGAGCTCGTGAATGAAGATCAACACGCCGAGCAGCAGCACGAACGGCACCAGCGTGTTGAAGATCGCGGGCAGGTTCAACGGACGCGCTCCTCGATCCGGCTCCTGGCGTGCGAGCGCGCGCGCTCGTCGATCTCCCAGATCTCGGCGAGCGACAGGCCGGGCAGGACCGGCAGCGCCGCCAACACCTCTTCGGCCGTTTCCGCGATCGCCGTGAACGGAATCTCGCGCGCGAGGAATGCCGCGACGGCGACCTCGTTTGCGGCGTTGAGCGCGGCGGGCGCCGTTCCGCCCGCGGCCAGCGCCTCGAACGCGACGCGCAGCGCGGGGAAGCGCTCCATGTCCGGCGCTTCGAAGTGCAGCGCGCCGAGCGCGAGCAGATCGAGCGGGGGCAGGTCCGGCAGGGGGAACCGTTCCGGCATTCCCAGAGTGTAGGCGATGGGAATGCGCATATCTGGAATTCCGAGCTGCGCGAGCCAGCTTCCGTCGCTGTATTCGACGAAGGAGTGGATGATGCTCTCGGGGTGGACGAGCACGCCGATGCGCTCGACGGGCAGGTCGAAGAGCCAGCGCGCCTCGATCACCTCGAAGCCCTTGTTCATCAGCGTCGCCGAGTCGATCGTGATCTTCGCGCCCATGTCCCAGTTCGGGTGCTTGAGCGCCTGCTCGGGCCCGGCCGCCGCGATCGCCGCGCGATCCGCCTTGCGGAACGGCCCGCCCGAGGCGGTGAGCCAGATCTTCTTGACGGCGCTCTGCGGATGACCGGCGAGACACTGCGCGATCGCGACGTGCTCGGAGTCGAGCGGCAGGAGCTTCGCGCCCGAGCGCCGCGCCTCCTCGAGCACGAGCGGACCCCCGGTGACGAGCACTTCCTTGTTCGCGAGCGCCACGTCGCGCCCGACGCGCAGCGCGGCGACGACGGGCGCGAGGCCCACGCTGCCCACGAGCGCCGCGACGACGAGGTCGGCGTCGTGCGTCGCGACCTCGACCAGCCCCTCGGCGCCCGACACGATGCGCAGCTTCGGGTCGCCGATCGCCTCGCGCACGCGCGGCGCGTCCTCGGGGCGCGCCACAGAGACGAGCTCGGGCCGGAACTGCTTGCACTGCTGCACGAGCAGGTCGATCGAGCGACCCGCGGAGAGCGCGGTGACTCGCAGCTTCTCCGGAAAGCGAGTCACCAGGTCGAGCGTCTGCGTCCCGATCGAGCCGGTGGAGCCCAGGAGCGCAAGTCGCTTCACGATTCCGGGTCCCGCTTCTGCGCCGGGGTGCGGCCGAAGCGCCGCTCGCGTTGCTGATAGGCACAGACCGCGTCGACGAGCTTGGTCTTGGTGAAGTCCGGCCAGAGCACGTCGCTGGTGAAGAACTCGGTGTACGCGAGCTGCCACAACAGGAAGTTCGAGATGCGGTGCTCGCCGCCGGTGCGGATCAGCAGATCCGGGTCCGGCATGTCCTTGCAGTACAGGTTCGCCTGCACGCACTTCTCGTCGATCGCGTCGGGCTCGAGCCCGCCGCCTTCGACGGCGCGCGCGATCGCGCGCACCGCGTCGACGATCTCCGCGCGCCCGCCGTAGGAGAGCGCGAAGGTGAGTCGCATCTCGTCGTTGCCCTCGGTGCGCGCGATCAGGTCGGAGAGCAGTGACTGGAGACTCGGCGAGAGATTCGAGAGCCGGCCGATCGCGTCGACGCGAATCCCGTTGCGCACGAGCTCGTCCGCGTCGCGGACGATGTACTCCTCGAGGTGCGCCATGATGGCGTCGATCTCCTCGCTCGGCCGCTTCCAGTTCTCCGTCGAGAACGCGTAGAACGTGAGCCACTGGATGCCCAGCTCGTGCGAGCCGCGCACGATCTCGCGCACGATCTCGGCGCCGTCGCGATAGCCCGCGACGCGCGGCAAGCCGCGCCCCTCGGCCCAACGGCCGTTGCCGTCGGGAATGATCGCGACGTGGCGGGGGATGTTGCGCGGGTCGAGCCTGGACATCGGTGTCTCAGACCTTCATCAGCTCGGCTTCCTTCGTCTCCACCGCCTTGTCGATCTGCGCGGTGAAGTCGTCGGTCAGCTTCTGGACTTTGTCGGTCAAGTGGCGGGCGTCGTCCTCCGCCAGATCGCCGTCCTTCTGGAACTCCTTGACCATCGCGATCGCGTCGCGGCGCGCGTTTCGCACGCCGACCTTGTGCTCCTCGCCCAGCTTCTTCACCTGCTTCACGAGCTCCTTGCGGCGATCCTCGGTGAGCTCCGGGATCGGGCAGCGCACGATCTTCCCGTCGGAGACCGGCGAGAAGCCCAGGTTCGCCTTGTGAATCGCCTTCTCGATCTCGGAAATCGCGCTGCGATCGAACGGCTGGATCGTGATCAGCCGCGCCTCGGGGGCGTTCAGCTGCGCCAACTTCTTGAGCGGCGTGGGCGTGCCGTAGTAGTCGACGGTGACTCCCTCGAGCAGCGCGGGATTCGCGCGCCCGGTGCGGATCTTCGCGAGGTCGTGCGCGAAGCCGGCGAAGGCCTTTTGCATGCCCTCCTTCGCCTCGGCAAGGACCAGATCCGTGCTCTCGTCGGCCATATTTTCCTCCCAGGAACTGCGACACCGCTCAGTGTGTCAGGCGCTGACCAGCGTGCCGATCGCCTCCCCGCAGACCACCTTCAACATGTTTCCCGGCACGCTCATGTTGAAGACCACGATCGGCAGCTTGTTGTCCTGACACAACGAGATCGCGGTCGAATCCATGACGCCCAGATTCTGGTGCAGAAACTCGCGGTAGGTGACTCGATCGAAGAGTTGCGCGTCCGGGAACTTCTCTGGATCCGAGTCGTAGACGCCGTCGACGCGCGTGCCCTTCAGGAGGATCTCCCCGCCGATCTCCATCGCGCGCAACGCCGCGCCGGTGTCCGTGGTGAAGAACGGGTTTCCGGTGCCGGCCGCGAAGATCACGATCCGGCCCTTCTCCAAGTGGCGCACGGCCCGGCGCCGGATGTGCGGCTCCGCGACTTGCTTGATCTCGATCGCGGAGAGCAGCCGCGTCTCGGCGCCGCACTTCTCGAGCGCGTCCTGGAGCGCGAGCGCGTTGATCACTCCGCCGAGCATGCCCATGTAGTCGGCGGCGGTGCGATTGATGCCCTCGGCCGACGCGGTGATGCCGCGGATGATGTTGCCGCCGCCGCAGACGACGCCGAGCTCGACGCCGTGACTCGCCAGGTCGACGATCTCGCGCGCGGTCGCCTGGATGGTCTTCGAGTCGATCCCCCAGCCGCGTTCGCCCGCGAGGCTCTGTCCCGAGATCTTCAGCAGGACGCGCTTGTAAGCGGGTTTCATTCCTCCGCGGCTTCCCCGAGTTGGAAGCGGCGGAAGCCGACGACCCTCGCGCCGGCCTCCTGCGCCGCCTTGCCCACGGTCTTGTCGGGATCCATCACGAGGCCCTGCTCGAGCAGCACGACCTCCTTGAAGAACTTCGCGAGCCGCCCCTCGATCATCTTCTCGACGATCTGCGGAGGTTTGCCCTCGCTCGCCGCCTGAGCGGCGAGCACCCGCCGCTCCGCGTCGACCGCCGCCTTCGGCAGGTCGTCGCGCGAGAGACTCGCGGGGCTGGTGGCCGCGACGTGCATGCACACGTTGTGCGCGAACGCGCGCGCCTCGGGCTTGGGGGGATCGGCGCTCTCGACCGCGACCAACGTGCCGATCTTTCCGCCCGCGTGGACGTAGCTCGCGACGAAGCCCGACGCGGGTGCTTCGATCCGCGTCATGCGCCGCACCGCGAGATCCTCGCCCAGCTTCGCGACCGCGGCGGTGACTTTGTCGCGCAGCTTCTCGCCCTTCACGGACAGGTCGAGCAGATCGTCCACACTGCGCGGTGTATGGGTGAACGCGGCGCGCGCCAGCTCGTTGCCGACGTGCGCGAAGTCGTCGGTCTTCGCGACGAAGTCGGTCTCGCAGTTCAGCTCGACCAGCGCGCCCGTCCTCCCGTCGCCGGACACCGCTGCGATCACGCGGCCCTCGGAGCCCGCTCGACCGACGCGCTTGCTCGCCTTGGCGATGCCCTTCTCGCGCAGGATTTCGAGCGCACGCGCCATGTCGCCGTTCGCCTCGGCGAGCGCCTTCTTGCAGTCCATCATGCCCGCGCCCGTCTGTTCGCGGAGCTCCTTCACCTGTCCTGCCGAGATCTCGGCCAACTCCCCTCTCCCGTTCCCCGTCGACTCGCCGATCACTCGGGCGTGGCTGGCGGCGTGACTTCGCCAGCCGCCGGCTTGGCTGGATCTTCCTCCGCCGCCGCCGCAGCTTCCGTTGCGACCACCTCCGGCGCCACCACCGGCGTGTCGGTGAGACCGAGGGCGAAGTCCGCCTGCTCCTCGAGCTCTTCGCGGCGGCGCTCCTCGGCCATGCGCTCCATGCGCGCCGGGCGGCGCGCCGGCTGGGTGATTTCGACGACGCGCTTGCCGTGCTTGGGGGTCGCTTCCTCACCCTCGACCGCTTCGCTCTGGCCCTGGTCGACGATGCGCGAATTGAACAGCTCTTTGCCCTCGCGACACGCCTCGGCAACTTTCTCGCAGTAGAGGCGAATCGCGCGCAGCGCGTCGTCGTTGCCCGGGATCGACAGGTCGATGCCGTGGGGGTCGCAGTTCGAGTCGACCACGGCGATGACTGGAATGCCGAGCCGCCGGGCCTCGAGAATCGCGATCGCTTCGCGGCGCACGTCGATCACGAACAGCGCCTCGGGCGGGCGCTCCATGTCGACGATCCCCTCGAACGCCTTGTGCAGCTTCAGCTGCTCGCGCACCAAGCGCGAGCGCTCCTTCTTCGAGAGCACGGAGGCGTTCTCCTCCTTGCCGAGCAGCTCGTTCAGCTCCTTGTAGCGCTCGATGCCGCGCCGGATCGTGCGGAAGTTCGTGAGCATCCCGCCGAGCCATCGGCGGTGCACGAACGGCTGGCCGCAGGCGCGCGCCTGCTCCGCGATGATGTCCTGTGCCTGGCGCTTGGTGGCGACGAACAGGACCGCGCCGCCGGCGGCGGTCGTCTCGCGGATGAAGTCGAGCGCTTCGCGGAAGCGCGGCAGCGTGTGCTGCAGGTTGATGATGTGGACGCCGTTGCGCTCGCCGTAGATGAACGGCTTCATCGACGGGTGCCAGCGTCGCGTCTGATGGCCGAAGTGAACTCCGGCCTCGAGCAGGTCTCTCATCGAGACTGCGGGCGTGGACATCTAGGCAGGTTCTCCGAGCTCGGGTTTTTCCGCCGCCCCTCGGCGTATTTGCCGCCGCTCAGCGTCCGAAGGCGTTGGGCCAGGGCCCGCCGCGCACTCGTACGACCCGGAGCGGATCGAGGCGTGTGAGGTTGCTCGGTCGTATAGCAGATTTCACCCCCGCCGGCCGCCGGGCGGAAGCCCGAGCCCGAGCAGGTGCTCGTGCTGGTTGAAGGCGCGCAGCGAGAAGGCGTAGGCGTCCGCGACGGGCACGGTCGCGAGGCGCGAGATCGAGGCCCAGTAGCTCGAGAAGCGCACCGGAGCCCAGGGCACCGGCTCGACATCGAGAAGCCGCGACAGGATCACGGCGTTCGTGCCCTCGTGCGCCACGATCAGGATGCGCTGGTCGCCCTCGGGCGGCTGCCACAGGTGATAGCCCGAGTTGTCGTGAGCGCGCATGCCGTGCGTGCCCTCGAGCAGCGTTTGGATGCCGCTGACGACGCGCTCGTACATGTGGCGGAACGACTCACCGCCCGGCATGCCCTCCCACCATTTCTCGAGGTCCCGCGCGCGGACGTCGGCGAAGAAGCGCTCGACCTGGTCCGTGGTGCGGCCCTCGAGCGTCGGCAGGCGCAGCTCGTCGAGCCAGGAGCACTGCGCGAAGCGCGCGCCCGTGTGCCGTGAAACGAACTCCGCGGTCTCGATCGCGCGCTGCAGCGTGCTCGTGTAGCAGTGATCGAAGCGTTCGCCGGCCAGCGCCTCCGCGACCGCCTCCGCCTGGCGGCGGCCGTGCGCGGAGAGCTCCGGGTGATCGACGGCGCGCCCGCCCGGCTGCCAGTCCGGCTGCGCGTGGCGCACCAGCACGAGCTCGATCACGTCAGTCGAGCTCCACACGGATCTGTGTCGCGGCGCGCTCCGCCAGGATCGGACGCACGCGCTCTGCGACCAGCGCGGCGTGAGCCGGGTGATCGACGTAGCGCCGCCATGCGCTCTCATCGGCGAAGTCGGCGACGATCGCGAAGTCGAAGTTGCCGTTCGCCACGCCGGCATCGCGGCCGAAGCGGTAGGCGCGTATCTCGGGAATCGCGCGCGGCAGCGCTTCGAGCGCGCGCTCGAGCGCCTGGAGCTCGCGCTCGCCCGTGCCCGGCTTCCAGCGGAAGAGCACGACGTGGCGGAACCCGGTCGACACTAGGTGGTGTACTCCGCGTTGACGCGCACGTACTCGTAGCTGAGGTCGGTCGTGAGGATGCGCGCGTTCCCAGGCCCGCCGCCCACGGAGATCTCGATCTCGACCCGCTTCTGACGCATCGCGCGCTGGGCCCGCCGCAGGGCCGCGCGGCCCCCGGCGGGCTCGCCGCCGCGCAGCAGCTCGACCCCGCCGATGCGCACGCCCACGCGCGAGGGCGAGAGCGAGACACCCGCCGCGCCGATCGCCTGCACCACGCGCCCCCAGTTCGGGTCGCCGCCGAAGAGCGCGGTCTTGACGAGCGCGGAGTTCGCGACCGAGCGCGCCACCCGGTCGGCGTCGCGATCGCTGCGCGCGCCGCGCACCGCGACGGTCGCGAGCTTGGTCACGCCCTCGCCGTCGCGCGCCAGGCGCTCGCACAGCTCGGCGCTCGCGTCGAGCAGCAGGCGCTCGAACTCGCGGGCGCGCCGGGAACCGACACCGATCGGTGTATTGCCGGCGGCGCCGTTGGCCAGCACGAGCACCGTGTCGCTGGTGCTCGTCTCGCCGTCGATGGTGAGCGCGTTGAAGGTGGCGTCGGCCGCGCCGCGCAGGGCGCGGCGCAGGAGCGCCGGCTCGACGGCGAGATCGGTCGCGAGATACGCGAGCATCGTCGCCATGCGCGGCATGATCATGCCGGCGCCCTTAGCCATTCCGGCGAGCGCGAAGCCGCGGCCGCGGCGCTGGACGAGCTTCGCCACCGTGTCCGTCGTGAGGATCGCCTCCGCCGCCCGCTCGAAGCCGCGCGGCGAGAGCGCCTTCACCGCTCGCGGGATGCCCTCGCGCAGGCGCTCCATCGGCAGGAGCCGCCCGATCACGCCCGTCGACGCCACCTGGACCTCGCGCGCGCGCGCGCCGATCTCGCGCGCGACGAGGGCGGTCATCTCGCGCGCGTCGCGCAGGCCGCGCGCGCCGTTGGCCACGTTCGAGATCCCGCTGTTCACCACCACGCCGCGGGCGCGCGCGCCGCGGATGTGCGCGCGCGACACGACGACCGGCGCGCCCGGAAAGCGACTCGTCGTGAACACCGCAGCGGCGACCGCGGGTGAGTCGGAGACGATCAGCGCGAGATCGGGCCGACCGCTCGGCTTGATGCCGCAGGCAATTCCCGCCGCGCGGAAGCCGCGAACTTCGATCGCCACGCCCGTGCTCCGTTTTCGGCGGCGCCCGAGGCTAGGCCCCGGCGCCGTGACACTTCTTGTATTTCTTGCCCGAGCCGCACGGACACGGGTCGTTGCGGCCGACTTTGGGACCCTCGCGCACGACCGTCTGCGGCGTGACCGGCGCGTCCGCCGGCGAGCCGCCGTGCTGCTCGTGCAGGCGCTTCTGCTGCGCGGCCCGGCGCGCCTCCTCGACGGCGCGCATCTCCGCGATCCTCTCCGCCGAAGGCAGTTCGATCATCACGCGAAACACTTGCTCGACGGCGCGCGAGCGGATGCGCCCGAACATCTCGCGGAACAGCTCGAAGCCCTCGGTCTGATACACGCGCTTCGGGTCCTTGCCCGCGTAGCCCTGCAGCCCGACGCCTTCCTTCAAGTGGTCCATCGTGAGCAGGTGGTCCTTCCAGAGCTGGTCGAGCGTCTGGAGCAGGATGCCGCGCGCCACCCCTTCGAAGGTGGGCGGGTTGAAGTCGGCGTAGCGCTTCGCGATGTCCGCGAACATCTCGATCTTCTCGTCGAGCCTCGCGTCGACTCGCGCGAGCAGCTTCTCGAGCACAACCTCGCGGTCCGGGTTGTGGCCCTGGATCTCCGGCGAGGTCGGCTCGACGACGATCGCGAACTGCGCCTGAACCTCGCGCGTGTAGCCCTCGACGTCGGGCTCGGCCTTCGGCGGGAACGTGACTGCCACGATCTCGCCGGCCAGCTCGTGCGCGAGCTCCTCGTACTCCACGCGCATGTCGTGACTCGACAGGATGTTCGTGCGCCAGGCGTAGATGCTGGTGCGCTGCTTGTTCATCACGTCGTCGTACTCGAGCAGATGCTTGCGCACGTCGAAGTTGCGCACCTCGACCTTGCGCTGCGCGCGCTCGATCGCGCCCGACAGCATGCGCGCCTCGATCGCCTCGCCTTCCTGCATGCCCAGCCGCTTCATCAGACCGGAGATGCGGTCGGAGCCGAAGATGCGCAGCAGGTCGTCCTCGAGCGAGAGATAAAAGCGCGACGAGCCGGGATCACCCTGGCGACCGGAGCGGCCGCGCAGCTGGTTGTCGATGCGCCGTGACTCGTGCCGCTCGGTGCCGAGCACGTGCAGGCCGCCGGCCTCGACGACCTTTGCGCGTTCCTCGGCGGTGTTCAGCACGAGCTTCTCGAGCTCGTCCTTGTTCTCGGGCGCCTCGGGGTCGAGACCGCGCGAGCGCAGCATCATGCCGGCGTTGCCGCCGAGCACGATGTCGGTGCCGCGGCCCGCCATGTTCGTGGAGATCGTGACTGCGCCGAAGCGGCCCGCCTGCGCGACGATCTCGGCCTCGCGCTCGTGCTGCTTCGCGTTGAGGACGTTGTGGCGGATGCCGCGGTTCTTCAGCTTCGCGGAGAGCATCTCGCTGGTCTCGATCGCGATCGTGCCGACGAGCACCGGCTGGCCGCGCTTGTGGCAGTCCTCGATGTCGTCGATCACCGCCTTCCACTTCTCGGGCTTGGTGCGGTAGACGACGTCCTCGTGGTCCTTGCGCACCATCGGGCGGTGCGTCGGCACGACGACGACGTCGAGCTTGTAGATGCTCGCGAACTCCTGCGCTTCGGTGTCTGCGGTGCCGGTCATTCCCGCGAGCTTCGAGTACATGCGGAAGTAGTTCTGGAACGTGATCGTCGCGTAGGTCTGGCTCTCGTTCTGGACCTGGACGCGTTCCTTGGCCTCCACCGCTTGGTGTAGGCCGTCGCTCCAGCGCCGCCCCTCCATCAGGCGACCGGTGAATTCGTCGACGATCAGGATCTGGCCATCCTTCACCACGTAGTCGACGTCGAGCTTGTAGATCACGTGAGCGCGCAGCGCGTTCTGCACGACGTGCAGGGTCTCCATGTGGTTCGGCGCGTAGAGGTTGTCGACGCCGAGGAGCTTCTCCGCGGCGACGATGCCCTCCTCCGACAGCATGACGCTGCGCGCCTTCTCGTCGAGCGTGTAGTGCTCGGGGTTCTCGAGCAGCTTCGGAATTATCCGATCGACGCGCCTGAACTTCTCGGGATCGTCGTCGACCGGACCCGAGATGATCAACGGCGTGCGCGCTTCGTCGATCAGGATCGAGTCGACCTCGTCGACGATCCCGTAGTGGTGCCCGCGCTGCGTGAACAGCTCGAGGCTCGGCTTCATGTTGTCGCGCAGATAGTCGAAGCCGAACTCGTTGTTCTGGCCGTACGTGATGTCCGCCGCGTACGCCGCGCGCCGCTCCGCGTCGCTGAGGCCGTGCACGATGCAGCCGATCGAGAGCCCGAGCGAGCGGTGGATCGCGCCCATCCACTCGGAGTCGCGGCGCGCGAGATAGTCGTTCACGGTGACCACGTGCACGCCCTTGCCGGAGAGCGCGTTCAGGAACGCGGGCAAGGTGGAGACGAGGGTCTTGCCCTCGCCCGTCTTCATCTCGGCGATCTTGCCCTGGTGCAGCACCATCCCGCCCAGCAGCTGCACGTCGTAGTGGCGCTGGCCGAGCGCGCGCTTGGACGCCTCACGGACGAGCGCGAACGCCTCGGGCAGTGCCGCATCGAGCGTCTCGCCGTTCTCGACGCGCTGGCGCAGCTCGGCCGCACGCGCGCGCAGCTCCTCTCCAGTGAGCGGCGCGTAGCGCGACTCGAGCTCGTTGGTGCGGGCTACGGCTGGCTGCAGCGACCGCAGGAGTCGCTCGTTGGCCGAGCCGAAGATCTTCGTGGCGAAGACGCGAATCTCGAGGTCTCCCGACGGGGCCGGGAGTATAAGGCGTCTCGCGCCGAGCAGAAACCCTGCTCTAGCTCTTCTCGAGCAGCCTCACAGCCAGTGGGAGGCGAGGCGAGGGCCGCTCCGAGCCGACGCCGCAAGCGCCGAAGGCGCGCGCAGCCGAGCGTAGCCAATCAGTCCAGAATGTAATTCCTTGGATTCACGCCTTTGCCGTTGACCAGGACGGCGTAGTGGACGTGAGGTCCGGTGCTGCGGCCGGTCGAGCCCATGAGGCCGATCTGCTGGCCGCGCTTCACCGCTTCGCCGGGCTTCACGAGGGTCTCCTGCATGTGGCCGTAGACCGTCTCGATGCCGTAGCCGTGGCGCAGCTTGACCGCGTAGCCGAGCGACTTCTTCTGCGTCGCGTAGATGACCTCGCCGTCGGCCGCGGCGTAGATCGGCGTCCCCATGCGGCCGGCGATGTCGAGGCCCTTGTGGAACTCGCGTTCACCCGTGTAGGGCGACATGCGGAAACCGAATCCCGAGGTGATCCAACCGTGCGTCGGCGCGACCGAGGGCGTGTGCACCAGGCGCGCGCTCTGGTCCTCGAGGTGGTGAATCAGCCCCTGCAGCGTCTCGTCCTGCGCGTCCATCGCGTTCGCGAGCGTGTCGAGGCCTTCCTTCATCACTTCGTGGCGCTTGGCCCGCGACATCCAGGTGACGTCGTCCGCCGAGAGCATCCCGCCGTCGGTGCCGCCGATGCCGGGCAGCGGCAGCGGATCCGCGGGGTCGAGATTGGTGATGATGCGGAGCTTGCGCTCGAAGCCGTCGATGCGGCCGAGCTTGGTCGAGATGACTTCCATCTTCTCCGCGTACGCTTGGATCTGCTCGCGCTGCTCGGCCGTCTCGACGCGCAGGTGGTCCAGCTCGTGGAGGTTCACGCGCACGCGCACGTAGTCGATCGACAGCGCCAGGAGCGCGACCGCGAGCCCTACACCGGCGAGTGTCGCTCGGCGCAGCCACAGGCGCGGAACGTGGAAGCGGCGGATCGCGCCGGACTGACCCGGCACGATCATGAGCGTCAGTGTATCTTCGGGACCGCGTTCAGTCGAGTTAGCCACGGGCGGCGCTCCCCTTGGCAGTGGCGTCCGGGCGCATCCGCAACAGAAGCTTCCCCAACCGAAGCTCGTCTCCTTGCGCGAGAAGCTTGCGATGCTCGCGCACGCCGTTCACCAGCGTGCCGTTCGTGCTGCCGAGGTCCTGCACGAACACCCGCGTGCCTTCGTATCCGAAGAGGGCGTGCGCGCGCGAGATCGTCGCCTCGTTCAGCACCAGGTCGGCGTTGCGGCCGCGGCCGATCACCGTGCTCGGGCGATCGAGCTCCCATTCCAGGCCCTCATAGAACCCACTCTCGATGCGCAGCGCGGCGCGCTGCGCCGCGGGGGGCACCGTAGACTCGACCGAGCTGCGAACTTCCGCTGCCATCCTACCCTCGCTGCGCACGCCCTTCTTTCAGGCGCGCGCCTTTCAAAGAATGGCATCGGCGTCGCACCTCGAAACTTGACGGGAGCGGATCACCGAGCGGCGCCGCGCGGACGCGCGCTCAGTGACATGAGTTCGCGCGCGTGTGCGCGAGCAGCGTCGGTGAGTTGCCCCCCACTCATGCGCGCGACTTCGTCGACGCGCTCCTCGCCGGAGAGACGAGAGATGCGCGTCTGTGTTCGACTCTTGCGCACGTCTTTCACTACAGTGTGATGCATGTCACCAAGCGCGGCGATCTGTGGGAGATGCGTGATGCAGATCACTTGATTGTTGCCGGCCAGTGAGCGGAGCCGCTCGCCGACCCGGCGCGCCGTCTGGCCGCCCAGGCCTGCGTCGATCTCGTCGAAGAGCAGCACGCGCCCCGAGTCCGCGTCCCGCAGCGCGTTGCGCAGCGCGAGCAGGAGTCGTGCGAGCTCGCCGCCCGACGCCGCGTCGCGCAGCCGCCCGGCGGCCTCGCCCGGATTCGCAGCGAGCCGGAACGACGCGCGCTCGCGCCCGTACGGCCCCGAGGGCGGCGCGAGCCCCTCGGCGGACTTCGCCTCGAGCGGCTCGAGCTCGACCGAGAAACGCGCGCGCCCCAGCTCGAGCGCGGCGAGCTCCGCAGTCACCGCGCGCTCGAGCTCCGCCGCGGCGCCGGCGCGCGCGCGGGAGAGCGCCCGGCCTTTCGCCTCGAGTGACTCAGCGACTTCCGCGAGCTCGCGCTCCAGCTCGGCGGTGCGCTCCTCGCCGCCCGCGAGTCCGTCGAGCTCCTGGGCGGCGCGAGCGCGGTGCGCGAGGATGTCCTCGACCGAGTTGCCGTAGCGCGTCTGCAGGCGGCGCAGCTCCGCGAGCCGCTCTTCCACGCGCGCGAGCTTCTGCGGCTCGGCCTCGAGCGCCGACAGGTAGCGCTCCAGCGCGAACGACGTTTCGTCGAGCTCGAGCAGCGCGCG
>DATFUE010000031.1:0-2307 GCA_035261165.1 Myxococcota bacterium | reverse complement strand
CAGCACCGGGCGCTCGCGCAGCCGGGTCGCCTGCCACTGCAAGTCGTACAGCAGACGCCGGCGCGCGCGGAAGCGCTCGACGGTCCAGTCCGCGAGCCCGAACAGGCGCAGCTCCTTCGCGGCCGGCGGATCGACCGCGAGCCGATACGCATACTCCGCGTGGCGCTGCGCCGCGCGCACCGGTTCGGTGTTGCGGTCCTTCCAGACGGCGCTCTCGCGCAGCAGCCAGTGAGTCGCGAGCCACGCTCCCACGAGCAGGAGCGGTGCCCACCATGCGTAGCCGGCGAGCAGCGCCGCCGAGGCCACCCCGCCGAGAAACTCGACCAGGCCGCCCGCGATGAAGTCCATCGAGATCGAGAGCGGCGGCCCGCTGATGCCCAGATCGAAGTTGCGCGCCATCGCGAGATCGGTCGTGAGCTTCGGGCTCTCCAGGTGCCCCATGCCGGGCGGCCGCACGCAGGCCCGCGTGAGCTGGTCGTACAGCCAGGCGGCGGTGCGGCTGCCGAGGTTGGCACCCAGCATCCGGTGGATCGGCGCCAGGACCTGGAGCGACACGAACACCACACCAACGAGTGTCAGCGGCCCCGCCAGGCCCGCGCCGCCCTGCACCGCCCCCACGAGCGAGCCCATGGTGAGCGCGAAGCATGCGGGCAGGAGCCCGCGCAGGACGAGCACCGACCACCAGCCGGCCGCGAGCGCGCGATCCGCCCGCAGCAGGACGCCGGCGAATTTCAGCTCTTGGCGCTCCCGCAGGCGCTCGATCATGATGGCCATTATGTCAGGGGCCTCCTGTCTCTCGGTAGAACGCGGAGCCCGGGATTTCGACACGCACGTCCGGGTCCGATAATGGCGAGCGCGAAGGGAGCCCTGCGGCGAGCATGAGTTTCATGAATCTCGACCGAGTCGCCTGCTACCGGGCCATCCAGGCGCGCGATGCGCGCTTCGACGGGCGCTTCTTCACCGGGGTGCGCACGACCGGGATCTACTGCCGGCCGATCTGCCCCGCGCGCTGCCCGAAGCTCGAAAACATCGCGTTCTATCCCAGCGCAGCGGCCGCGCAGGCGGCTGGCTTTCGGCCCTGTCTGCGCTGCCGGCCGGAGTGCTCGCCCGAGATCGGCGCGTGGCGCGGAACCTCGGCCACGGTCTCGCGCGCGCTGGCGCTGATCTCCGAGGGTGCGCTGGACGGCGTCGGGGCGAGCGTCGACGCGCTCGCGCTGCGCCTGGGCATCGGCGAACGCCAGCTGCGCCGGCTGTTCGAGCAACATCTGGGTGCGTCGCCGATCGCCGTCGCACAGACACGGCGCGTGCTGCTCGCCAAACAGCTCATCCACGAGACACACATGCGCATGGTGGACGTCGCGTTCGCGGCGGGTTTCGGCAGCCTTCGCCGCTTCAACGACACTTTCCGCACGCTCTACGGCCGCGCCCCCTCCGCGCTGCGGCGCGAGCGCGCGGGCGGCGGGACGCGCGCGATCACGCTGACCCTGGGCTACGCGCCGCCGTACGATTGGCCGGCGATGCTCGAGTCACTCGCGGCGCAGGCGATCCCGGGGGTGGAGGCGGTGAGCGCGGGGGCGTACCGGCGCACGATCGAGCTCGACGGCTGTCAAGGCACCGTGGAAGTCGCGCCGCTCCAAGCGAGGCACGCCGTGGCCGTGACGATCGACTTCGCGGACGTGCGCGCGCTGCCCGCGATCATCCGGCGCGTGCGGAACCTGTTCGACCTGGGCAGCGACGTCGCCGCGATCGGCGCGCAGCTCGCAGAAGATCCGAGCCTCGCGCCGCTCGTCGCCGAGCGGCCGGGGCTGCGCGTGCCCGGCGCCTGGGATCCCTTCGAGCTCGCGGTTCGCGCGGTGGCGGGCGAGCACGGCACTCGCCTGGTCGCGGCGTTCGGCGAGTCACTCGCGAGCGGCGCGCGGGGTGAGCTCCGCCGGGTCTTTCCGCGCGCCGAACGCGTGGCGAGCGCGGAGCTCGCGCGCAGCGGGTTGCCGCGGGAGCGTGCGGCGAAGCTGCGCGTGCTCGCGCGCGCGGTCGCCGCGGATCCCGCCGTGCTCGACGCCCAGGGCGATCTCGAGGCCAAGCTCGCGCGCCTGCGCGGCCTCCCCGGGATCGACGAGTGCGCGGCGCACGCGATCGCGATGCGCGCGCTGCGCGAGCCCGACGCGTTCCCGACCCGCGACCCGGCGCTGCGCGCGCGCGCCGAGCGCTGGCGCCCGTGGCGCGCGTACGCGGCGCAGCACCTCGCCGGCGAGCGCGCGGCGGCGCGGGAGGCGGTCGCATGAGCGAGCGGCAGGAGTCACTCGGCCT
>DATFUE010000030.1:0-5294 GCA_035261165.1 Myxococcota bacterium | reverse complement strand
ACGATCTTCTTCGGGATCCTCGTCGGCGCCACGAGAAGCCGAAGCGCGTCGTCGGCGGAGAAGATCGCGACGACGCTGACTTGGGGTCGCTCTCGAAAGCCCTCGAGCTCGGTCGTGCCGGAGCCGGGGACGGCGCTATTGATGGCCGCCGGTTGC
This sequence comes from Myxococcota bacterium, assembly GCA_035261165.1. Lineage (GTDB taxonomy): Bacteria > Myxococcota_A > UBA9160 > SZUA-336 > SZUA-336 > VGRW01. The sequence continues at coordinate 5,138 of DATFUE010000030.1, read as the reverse complement.
CTGCTGCTCGCCAAGCGCTCGCGACGCGCCTGACTCGACCCTCAGGGACTCACTCGTCCTCGCGCGCCATCGCGGCGACATCAGTTCGCCCCTGATCCGTCCGAAATCACCGAATGCCGACTTCGTGTCGGACGGTGAGGGGTAGATGGGGCTGGGGCGGTTGTCCGTCGGGCGGATGCTGCTGCTCATGGGCGCGTCCTTCCTGCTTCCCATCGCGTTGTCCAGCGCGCTGCTGACGCGAAACCTCACGCACGACATCTCGCTCGCACAGCTCGAGGTGGCGGGGCTGCGCTACCAGAAGCCGCTGGTCGAGCTGCAGGTCGGCCTCGTGAGATACGCCGCGCTCTCGCGCGAGCACACGGCCGCGGGTCTCCGCGAGGCGAGCGGCACGGTCGACGCGAGCTTCGCGGCGCTTCAGGCGCTTGAGAGCGCGCTTGGCGAGCGCCTGCAGACGACACCCGAGTCACTTCTGCGCCAGGACAAGGCCGGCCTCGAGCTGGCGAAGCTCGAGACCGCGTGGAACGGCGTGAAGGCCGAGGCGCCGGACCTCTCCGCTTACGAGCGCGACGCGAAGCTGCGCGAGCTCGAGACGGACGTGCTGGCGCTGATCGCGTACGTCGGTGACTCCTCGACGTTGATTCTGGATCCGGACCTCGACTCGTACTACCTCATGGACCTGACCACGGTGGTCATTCCCGGAAGCATGCAGCACGTGGACGCCATGCTCGCCAAGAGCGCAGCCGCGCCGTCCGCGCGTCCCTTCGACGAGAGCGATCGCGTCGAGCTGTACACTCTGTCCGCGCTGGTCCAAGCGAACGATCTGGAGCATGGGAGTGCGAGCGGGCGCACCGCGCTGCGCTCCGACGCCGATTTCTACGGCGCGAGTGAGTCGCTCCAGAGGTCCCTGCCGCCGGCGCTGGAAGTCCACGGGATGGCTCTCCTCCGCCTGGTCGGTGAATCGCGCCAGCTCACGACCGCGCGAGACGCGGGCGCCCGGCGGGCCGACTTCTCGGCGGCGGCGCTGCGGGCGCTCGACGCGAGTCAGACCCTCTGGCGGGTCGCCGCAGCGGAGCTCGAGAAGCTGCTGCGGATCCGCAGCGCGAGCCTGGAGCGCGAGCGAGCGCTGGCGCTGATCGTCGTGGCTGCGGCGCTCGCGGCGGCGGCATGGCTCGCGTCCCGCGTCGCCGTCAACATCACCCGCCCGCTCGCGCAGGCGGTCGCGGTGGCGACCTCGCTCGTCGGCGACCAGGCCGCGCAGAGCCTCGAAGCCGAGGGCGCGAACGCCAGCGAGATCCTGCGCGCCACGCACGCGCTCGGCGGACTCGCCAAGTCGCTGCGGGCGCTCGTGGGCCGGGTGAAGGGGACCGTCGAAGCGCTCGGGCAGTCGGTCGAAGCGCTCTCGCCGGTGGCCGAGAAGATCGAGCGCAGCTCGGCGGCGCTCGGCGAGAGCTCGCGGCAGATGGATCGGGACGTCGAGCAGACGGCGCAGAGCCTGGCGGTCGCGGCCGCAGCCGCGCTGCAGGCGAGTCAGGGGGTGAACGAGCTGGCGGCCGGCTCGCGCACCGTGCGCGGCGAGATGGAAGCGGCGCGCGCAGACGTGGAGTCGGTGAACGAGCTGACCCGCTCGGTCTCGGTCGCGGTCGAGGAGCTGTCTTCGTCCCTCGCGGAGGTCTCCAAGAGCTCGAGTCACTCGGCGAGCATCGCCGAGAGCGCCGCGCGCACCGTTCGCGAGACCGCCGTCGCCTTCGAGGCGCTGAACGCCTCGGCGCAGGAGATCGGGAACGTCGTCGGCTTGATCAGCGACATCGCGGACCAGACGAACTTGCTGGCGCTGAACGCGCGCATCGAGGCGGCGAGCGCCGGCGAGGCGGGTCGCAGCTTCGCGGTCGTCGCGAACGAGGTCAAGGAGCTCGCGCGCCAGACCGCCCTCGCGACGCAGGACATCGAGGGCCGCATCTCGTCGGTTCAGTCCGCGACGCGCTCCGCCTTCGAGGCCGTCGAATCGATCCTGAAGCTCATCGACCAGATGCACGAGAACACGCGCACGGTGGTCGCCGCCGTGGAGGAGCAGACAGCGACCAGCACGGAGATCTCGTCGACCCTGTCGGAGGTCGCGGGGCGCACCGATGCGATCTCGCGCGCGGTCGCGAGCGCGGCGGACGCGAGCGCGCGCTCGGCCAGCGGGGCGGACGATCTCTCGGCCGCGGCCGCTAGACTCTCGAGCTCGGTCGACGAGGCCGCCGGGATCGCCGGCGCGGCGAGGGCCGTCGTCGGCACCGTCGACCGCGCGGCGCAGGAGAACCGCGAGATCTCGCGCATCGCGCTGGCCACCGCGCAGCGCGTCGCCGCGGAGGTGGACGAGCTTCGCGAGCTACTGCGGGAGTTTCAGGTCTAGCGTGCGATACGCGCGAATCCGCTCCGTCAGCACCAGTCTCGGCCGAGCCCCGCAGTTCGGCGAGGCGCCGTGGAGCATCCAGGGGTGCATGAGCCAGACGTCGCCCGGCTCGCCGCTGAGCTCGACGACCTGAAGTGACCCGCCAGCGAGCGTGGTCGAGTGATTCATGAAGCGCTCGATGCGGTCCTCGCCCGGGCGCAGCGCGCAGAGCTCGGCGAACCACGGCAGCTCGCGGCGCAGCGCCTGGCGCACGTCGGCGGAGCGGCCGAGCCACTCGGCGCCTTCGCGCCGCCGTATGGCGTCGACGGCGCGCGGCGTGCCCGCGGCGGCGAGCGTGCCGCCGGCGCGCGGCTCGACCCGATCGACGCACAGGAAGAGCTGAACCCCGGGGATGCCCTGCAGTGACCCGGGCGCGCGGTAGTCCAGGTGCCACGACTTGTGCGGCAGCGCCCAGGCCTCGCCGTGACTCGGGTAGGTCATCGCCAGGAGCTGCCCCGCGTGCTTCGGGACGTGCCAGGCACCCGCCCCGAGGACGGCGTCGATCGCGGCGATCACGCCCGTTCCCCAGACCTCCTCGAAGCCGTGGGCCTTCGAGACCGCCGCGATCCGCGAGGGGGTGATCGCGAATCCCGCCGCCGGTGACTCCGGTGCCAGGCGCCGCTCCGCCACGAGCGCGGCCACCTCCTCGCGCAGCACGTCCGCGACGCGCACGGCCACGGCGCCCGCGAGCCGCAGGATCCCGCGCGAGTCGAACTCCACGCGCTGCTCGCCGCTCAGCATGACCGCGCGATCCCGATACGGGCGTAGTGACACAGCTTTGCGTCGCTCTCGGTCTCGAGCAGCCCGCGGAAGAAGCCCGCGAGGTCGGGATGCGCGAGATCCCACGCCAGCAGCAACACCGCCGCACGCCGCACGCGCAGGCTCTCGTCGTCGCACGCGCGCTCGAGCAGCAGCGGGATCACGTCGCTGCGCTCCGCCGCGCCCTTGGCGTGCGCGACTGCCACGAGCGCCCCGTGACGCACCCGGCTCTTCGGATCGCGCACCAGGGGGGCGAGCGCCTCCAGGTCACCCGGCTCGGCGAAACGGGCGAACCAGTACACGCACCAGCGCCGCACCTCCCAACGCCCGTCGCCGAGCCCGCCGCGCACGGCGTCGCGCGCGCTCGGCCCGAGCGCGACGAGCGCCGCGAACGCGGCGTTGCGCAGCCCCGGATCGGCGAGCGCCGCGACGAGCGCGCGCGGATCGGCTTGTGTCTCCACGTCGGCCATCGACTCCTCCGGCGAGACGCCGGTGACTCGAAGGGCCCGGCGCTCGCTCCATGACTCGACCGTCGTCGTCCGGGGCGACCGCTGGGTCACGCCGGAACGGACGGTCCGATGGAGTGAACGCGGGCCCGATTACCCGCGGATCACGAATGTGTGCGCAGCTTGGCCGACGGCGCGGCGCGCGTCAAGAGCGCGCGGGACTTCTCCTCGATGTGTCGAGGGAGATCGAGGCGTGGCAGACCGGATCGCTCGAGCGACTCACTCCGTCATCTGGACGAACTGCTCGATCAGCGCGCACGCGGTCTCGGGCGCGTCCTCCTGGATGAAGTGACCGACCCCGGGCAGCGTGACGACGGGGCCTTTCGGCCAGGTCGAGCGGAACGCGCCGACCGACATCTCGGTGGGGATCGCGCGGTCGGCCTCGCCGTGCAGGTACATCGCCGGCTTCGCGGCGAGCTGCGGCAGATTCGCGATGTGCTCGAGAATCGTCGCCACCGTCTCGGGCGCATTGATGCACGCGGGAAATTGCAGCGCGCCCTTGCAGTCCGCGGGCGTGGGGAACGCCGCCGCGTAGGCCCGCACCCAGGTCTCGTCGACGTGCGCGGCGCGCTCGAAGCCGATGCGCTTCATCACCGACAGGATGGTCGCGCCGAGGTTCGCGAGCACGGCCTGACTCTCCGCGGTCTTCACCCACTGGAACCAGGGCAGGTCCGCGACGGTCCTCGCGCCCTTGGGCGCGCGCCCGGGAACCCCCGTGTTCATGTAGCACAGGCGCTTCACGCGCTCGGGATGGCGCAGCGCGAATCCCGTCGCGATCGGCCCGCCCCAGTCCTGCCCGACGAACGTGATGCTCGTGAGTCGCAGGTGGTCGAGCAGTGACTCGAGGTTGTCGACGTGCGCGCGGATCGAGTAGTCGCGGTCCTGCGGCGTGGCGCTCTTGCCGAAGCCCATGTGGTCGGGCACCACGACGCGGCCGAGGCGCGCGAGGCGCGGAATGAAGCACCGGTACAGATAGCCCCAGGTCGGCTCGCCGTGGAGACACACGATCGGGTCACCCGCGCCCTCCTCCACGTAGTGCATGCGGAAGCCGTTGCCGTCGTAGAAGCTCGGGCGGAACGGCCAGGTGCCCTCGAAGGTCTCGTCCGCGGGGATCATCGCGCCCTCAGTTTGCCCAGTAGACGTATTCGCCGTCGAGTCGCGCCGGGTCCGCGAGGTCGCGGTCGATCGCGATAGGGCCCTCGATCAGCGCGGGCCAGAGCGGCGCGACCATCTCCGAGTCTTTCCGCGCCAGCAGCGCGCCGAGCTCGGCGACCTTATCGGGGCGCGACTGGGCGAGATTCGTCTTCTCGGTCGGGTCGGCGCTCATGTCGAAGAGCCAGGTCTCCTTGGGGCGCTCGGAGACCTGCAGCTTCCAGCCGCCGGCGAGGAGCGAGCGGTAGTGACCCGAGCGCCAGTACAGCGCGTCGTGTCCGCGCGCG
>DATFUE010000029.1:0-11907 GCA_035261165.1 Myxococcota bacterium | reverse complement strand
CTTCCCGCTCGGCGCGCGCCCGGGGTGGCTGCGCGAGCGCGCGGGTCACACCGAGGCGACCGTCGCGCTGTGTCGCGCTGCGAAGCTGCCGCCGGTCGGCGTGTGCTGCGAGATCATGTCACCCGACGGACTCATGGCCGGCCCCGCCGAGCTCGAGCGCTTCGCGCTTCACTGGGGCCTGCCCATGATCGAGATCGCGGAGCTCGCCTCGTTCCTCTGAACGAGGTCTGATTCAGTTCACTCACTCGTGCCGTAGCGCCTCGATCGGATCCAGGCGCGCCGCCTGACGCGCGGGGAAGAAGCCGAAGATCACCCCGACCGCGGCCGAGAACACGAAGGCGAGCACGACGATGCCGGGCTGGAACACGAACGGCGCGCCGATCGCGTGCGTCCCGGCGACGGCGGCGGCGAGGCCGATCCCGATTCCGACCACGCCGCCGACGGACGACAACACCACCGCCTCGACGAGAAACTGCGTCAGCACTTCGTGCTCGAGCGCGCCGATCGCCAGCCGGATCCCGATCTCGCGCGTTCGCTCGGTCACCGACACGAGCATGATGTTCATGATGCCGATCCCGCCGACCAGGAGACTCACGGCCGCCACCGCGCCGAGAAGCGAGGTCATGATCCTGGTCGTCGCCGTGAGCGCGGTCGCGATCTCCTTCATGTCGCGGATCGAGAAGTCGTCCTCGCCGCCCGCGCTGTGGCGGCGCTCGCGCAACAGGTTCTCGAGGTCCGTCTGCACCTTGGAAGTCGAGACGCCGTCGCGGGCCGACACGAAGATGGCCCCCACGTCGCTGTTGCCCGTGAGCGTGCGCTGCAGCCAGCGCAAGGGCACCAGAACGAGATCGTCCTGGTCCTGACCGAAGCTCGACTCACCCTTCGCCTCGAGCACGCCGATCACGAGACACGAGAGCTTCCCCAGCCGCATGCGCGTGCCCACCGGATCGGCGCGGGCGAAGAGCTCGCGCTTGACCGTCTTGCCGACGATGCAGACGGAGTTGCCCGCGCGCTCCTCGCTCTCGGTGAAGCTGCGCCCGCGAGCCAGGTTCCAGTTCCGCACGAGCAGGAAGGAGGCGGTCGAGCCGGTGGCCGTCGTCGACCAGTTCCGGCTCGCGGCGATCGCCTGCACCTGCTTCTGCGAGGTGGGTGCGACCCCGGCGATGCCCGGAACCTCGCGCTGCATCGCCTCCGCGTCCGCGATCTTGAGCGGCGCCGAGTCGGAGCGGGCGCCGCCGGGGCCCTGACCCTGCCCGGGGCGGACCAGGAGCAGATTTGTGCCCAGCGCCGCGATGTCGGCGCTGATCTTCGCGGTCGCGCCGGCGCCGATCGTCGTCATCGTGATCACGGCCGCGACGCCGATCACGATGCCGAGCACCGTGAGCGACGAGCGCAAGACGTTTCGGCGTATGGCGAGGAGGGCCAGCCGCACCATGCTCCACAGCATCAGGCGACCTCCCGCTCCGGGTCACCGGTCACGATGCGTCCGTCCAGGAAACGGACCGCGCGCTTGGTCCACTTCGCGATCGTCGTGTCGTGAGTCACGATCACGATCGTGAGCCCCTGTTCGCGGTTCAGCAGGGTCAGTAGCTCCAGGATCTCGCGGCCCTTCTCGGAGTCGAGGTTTCCGGTCGGCTCGTCGGCGAGCAACACCTCCGGGTGAGTCACGATCGCGCGCGCGATCGCCACGCGCTGTTGCTGCCCGCCGGAGAGCTCGTTCGGGCGGTGGCGCGCGCGATCCTCCAGGCCGACCCGCGCGAGCGCCTCGCCCGCGCGGCGGTGCCGTTCGGCGGCCGGGAGGCCGCGGTACACCAGCGGCAGCTCGACGTTTTCGAGAGCGGTGCTGCGGCCCAGCAGGTTAAAGCCCTGGAACACGAATCCCAGGTAGTTGCGGCGCAGCCGCGCGCGCTGGTCGCGCGAGAGGTTGCCCACCTCGACCCCGTCGAAGCGGTACGAGCCCGAGGTCGGTGAGTCGAGACAGCCGAGGATGTTCATGCAGGTCGACTTGCCCGAGCCGCTCGGCCCCATCACCGCGACGAAGTCTCCCCGGGAGATGACCAGGTCGATGCCGCGCAGCGCCGAGACCTGGGCTTGTCCCTCGCCGTAGATCTTGCTGACCTGGCGCAGCTCGATGACCGGGGGCCGACCGATGCTCACGAGCGAGTCACTTCTTCGCCGCGGAATCGTCGGTGACGAGCGCGGTCCCCGGCTCGATCTCGCCGCTCTTGATCTCGGTCCAGGTTCTGTCGGTCGCGCCAGTCGTGACCGGCACCGCATGCGGCCGGCCGTCCACGAGCACGTACACCTTCGCCCGCTTCGCGCTCGCCTTCTCGTCCTTCGGGCGATTGCTCCCGAAGCGGCGCATCGGCAGCAGCGCATTCAGCAGCCCGCCGCTCTGCGCCGCCTCGGCGCGCGCGGGCGGCGTGAAGCGGAGCGCGGCGTTCGGCACGAGCAGTGCGTTCGAGAGCTGATTCACCGTGACTTCGGCGGTCGCCGTCATGCCGGGCCGCAGCAGGCGCTCGCCGTTGTCGACCTCGAGCACCGTCTCGTAGGTGACGACACCTTCCAGTGTCGCGGCGCCGAAGCGCACCTGTTGCACCTTCGCGCTGAAGCGGCGGTCCGGCCAGGCGTCGACGGTGAACGCCGCCGACTGGCCTTCCTTCACCTGGCCGACGTCCGCTTCGTCGACGGAGACGTGCAGCTCCATGCGGGTCAGATCCTCGGCGAGCGTGAACAGGACGGGCGCCTGCAGGGAGGCCGCGACCGTGGCGCCGGGTTCGACGGTGCGCACGAGCACGATGCCGTTGATCGGCGACTTGATCGACGCCTTGCCCAGGTCGGTGAGCTGTCCGTCGAGGGTGGCCTGTGCCTGCGCGACCGAGGCCTTGTTGCTCGCGACGTCGGCGCGCGCGCGCAGCACCGCGGCGTTGGCCGTGTCGAAGTCCGCCTGCGAGGGAACCTTGCCGCCGGAGAGCTCGCGCACGTGCTGGAGCCGGGCGATCTGACTCTCCGCCTCCGCGAGACTCGCCTGTGCCTGCTGGACCTTCGCGCGCGCCGACTCGAGCGCCGCGCGCGACTGCAGCACCGAGGAGTCGAGCTTCGAGGTGTCGAGCTTCGCCAGCTCCTGACCGACCTTCACCTCGTCGTTGAAGTCCGCCGACACCGTGCGCACCGTGCCCGAGAGCTCGCTGCCGACGTCGACCTGGTTGGTCGGCTGCAGGGTGCCGGTCGCGGTCACGGTCACCGTGAGATCGCCGCGCCGCGCAGGCTCGGTGGTATAGCGAACGCCGTCGTCGCCGCTGCGCAGCGCCATCACGAGCAGCGCGATCACCGGGATCGCGGCCACGCCGCCGAGCGTCAGCCAGTGGCCGCGAACGCGCGCCGCGAGCGACCCGCCCACGCCGAGCGTGCGCGCGACGTCCGCGGTCGCCTCGTCTTCGCGCGTCTCGCTCACGAGGGGGCCCCACGGGTCCAACCGCCGCCGATCGCCTTGTAGAGCCGGACCAGGTTGGAGGTGACTTGTCCCTCGCTCGCTGCGAGCTGGTCCTGCAGCAAGTAGAGCGAGCGCTGTGAGTCCAGCACCACTTGAAAGTCGATCAAGCCCGAGCCGTACTGATGCTGCGCGAGCGCGAGCGCCTGCTCGGCCGCGGCCGCACCGTCGGCGAGCGCCTGGCGGCGGTTCTGCTCCTGCGCGTACGCGACGAGCGCGTTCTCGACCTCGCCCAGCGCCGCGAGCACCGTCGACTGATAGCTGGCCAGCACCTGGTCGCGCACCGCGTCCTGCGCTTCGATCGCGCCGACGATCTGGCCGCCCGCGAACAGCGTCTGAGTCGCGGTCGCGGCGAGTGACCCGGTCCAGGCCCCCGCGCGGAACAGTCCGCCGGGGGTCAGCGCGTCGAGACCGATCGAGCCGAGCGCGTTCAGACTGGGATAGGCATTGGCCGTCGCCACGCCGATGCGTGCGGTCTGCGCCGCGAGCGCACGTTCGGCGCGGCGCACGTCCGGCCGCTGGGCGAGCGCGTCGGCGGGCACGCCGACTGCGACCTCGAGCGGCGTCACCGGAATCGGCTGCGGCGTCTCGAGTAGCTCGGCCAGCGCGCCGGGCTGCTCACCGATCAGGATCGCGATCCCGTTCATGTCGGCGGCGAGGGCGGTGCGGAGCGCGGGGATCGTCGCCCTCGTCAGCGCGAGGCTGAAGCGTGCCTGCTCCACGTCCAGATCGGTGGTGAGTCCCGCCTGCGCGCGCCAATTGGTGATGTCGAAGGTCTCGATCTGCGAGGCGAGGGTTGCCTCGGCGATGTGCACCCGCTCCTGCAGCGCGCGCGTGTCGACGTAGGCGAGCGCAAGCTCGCCCACCAGAGAGACCTGCACGTCGCGCAGATCGTCCTCAGCCGCGTCGCGATCCGCGTTCGCGGCTTCCAGGTTGCGGCGCAGGCGCCCGAACAAGTCGATCTCCCAGCTCGCGTCCAGACCGGCGGAGTAGAGATCGACGTTGGCCGCGCTCCCGGGACTCTTCGTGTGCGCGCGCTGCGCGCTCGCCGAGGCGGAGATCGTCGGGAAGAACTCGCCGATCGCGATCTTGCGCAGCGCGCGAGCCTGGCGCAGGCGCGCCTCGGCGTCCGCCACGGCGTAGCTCCCGGCGAGCGAGCGCTCGACGAGCTGCGAGAGCAGCGGATCGTCGAGCGCGGTCCAGAAGCGCGCGAGCGCCGCTTGATCCGGGGCGAGCCCGGTGAGTCCACCCTCGAGCGGCGCGTGCCAGGTGACACCGGTCGGTGTCTCCGGGCGCACGTAGTCGGGCCCGACCGCGCAAGCGGCGAGACTCAACGACGCGACGAACGCGGCCGCTCGAGCGCTCAGACTTCAGCTCTCCGGCTTCGCTTCGGGCGCGTCGCCCGGCGAGCCTCCGCGGTGTTCGTGGCGCCAGTGACCGGAGCCGTGCTCGCGCATCGACGCCTTCAGCTTCGCGCGCTGGTCCGGGGTGAGCTCCGCGCGCACCGCGAGCAGGGTGGTCAGCATTCCCTTGTGCGCGGTCGTGGAGATCTGGCCGATGCGGTCTGCCTGCGCCAGCACCGCGGCCTGATCCGGGCTGTCCTGGTCGAGCAGCGCGCGCATGTCCTGGAACGCCTGGTGCATCTGCTCGCGGATCTGGGCGCGCTGCGGCTTCGCCGCGTCGAGGATCGCCTGCACCTTCTGTTGCTGGGTGGGGTCGAGCCCGAGCTTCGAGAGCTGTCTCTCGAGCCGGCCTTCCATTCCACCAGCTCCGCCGGGTCCACCGTGCGGGCCGGCCCAAGCCGGTGATACAAGAAACGCCAGTGCGGCGAGCAGGAACGGGGCCAGAGTGAGCCATCGTGTCGGTCGCATGATCGGACCTCCTTGTCCTGCCTGATTGGACCCGTCTTCGTGCGGCGCGGTTTACCGATCGGCAGTGTCGTCGTCGAGGAGAAGTGCGAGTCCCTGGTAGTCCGCCGGCAGGTAGTCGCCGCGCCCCGCGAGCTCGCTCGCGAAGGCGTCCGGGTCGACGTACTCGTCGAGCTCGGCGCTCGTGGCGCTGGCGTCCACTTCGATCGGCGCCGTCACGGGCCATGCGACCCAGAGCGCGAGCGCGGCGACCGCGGCGCTCGCCAGGGCGGGCAGCGCGAAGCGCCGCGCACCGGCGCGCCGCTCGATGCGCTCGTCCAACGCGCGCCGGAACCCGGCGGCGCGCTGCGGACTCATCGGCTCGGGCTGGAACTCGTCCCGCAGCGTCTCGAGCCAGCGATCCTCACTCATGATCTTCTCCATCCTTGGGGCCGTCACCGATCGGTGTCGGGCCGCGCAGATCCGCGAGCTCGACGCGCAGCGCCGCGAGCGCGCGGTGCAAGTGACTCTTCACGGTGCCCACCGCTTTGCCCAACACCTCCGCGGCTTCACTGATCGTGAGCTGCTCGAGGTGCACCAGCACGAAGGCCTCGCGCTGTCCCGCCGAGAGTTTCTCGAGCGCGGTCGAGATGCGCTTTCGCAGGCCGGGATCCCCGACGGGTCGCGGGTCGACCGCCGGCGGCGCGAGCTCGGGGTCGACCGCGAACCAGCCGCGCAGCGCCTGCCAGCGCCGCTGGCGCTGCACCTCGCGCACCAGGATCCGGTAGAACCAGGTGTCGAGGCTCGCGTCGCCGCGAAAGCCCGCGAGCGCGCGGTGCGCGCGAAAGAAGGCGTTCTGCACCACGTCCTCGGCGGTCGCCTGATCGCCCGCCAACAGCCGAAACGCGAGCCGGAGCGCGCGTTCCCGCCGCGCCTCGGCGAAGCGCGCGAATTCCTCGGCGCGGATCATGAGGGAGGGAGCGTCCGCCTTCGCGCGTTCGGCCGCAATTTCCACGCTGGTTTGACTCCCGACCGAGGCCGGCGGTTTACGCCGCCGGCGCCACGCATGTGGTGCGAGGAGGCGAGGCGAGGGCCGTCCCGAGCCGAGCCCGCAAGCGCCGGCAGGCGCGCGCAGCGAGGCGCAGCCGAGCGTAGATCAAAGAGACCGGGCGGCGGCGACCCCCGAGGCGGCGGCGGCGGCGAAGGCGACGCCGTCGTAGCCGACACCGCAGAGTGTCGGGCCGCCGGCGTCGCGGAGCGCGGTGCGCAGCGAGCGCGTGCGCTCGGCGTGGTCGACGTCGTAGAGGGGGATGCCTTCCGGATAGCGCGCGACGTCGAGCAGCACCGGCTCGCGCGCGGCGCCCAGCAGGCGCTTCAAGACGGGTGCGAGCTCGCGGGCGAGCGCGGCGTCCGAGGCGGCGTGCAGCGAGCGTGCGGCGAACACGGACATCAGGAGGGAGCCCTTCGGCGCCCGGCCGGGAAACAGATTCGCGGGGAAGAGACAGCCGAGGAGCGGCAGGCGCTCGCGCGGTGGGGCCAGGAAGCCGAGGCCGGTCCAGCGCTCCGCGCACGCGGGCTCCTCGAGCGCGAACGCGGCGAGCACCTGCGGCACGGCGCGGTACTGCTCGAGCAGCGCAGTCACTCGGGGCAGGTCGAGCACGCGAGCCGCCGCGGCAGGTGGCAGCGCGAGCACGAGGCGGCGACAGGAGAGCTTCGTCTCGCTGCCGGAGGCGAGCTCGAGCTCGAAGCCCGTGCCGCTGCGCCGCGCGCGCGCGACCGGCGTCGACGTGCGAAGGCGCGGGCCGAGCCGCTCGGCGAGCCGGCGACAGAAGCCGCCCAGGCCGAGCTCCGTCGAGACGACACCGAGGCGTGTCGGCCCGGAACGCGCGAACAGGCGCTGCAGCAGCAGGCCCGAGAAGCGGCCGCCCGCGCGCTCGAGCGCGGCCGCCAGGTCGGGGAACGCCGACTCGAAGCCCACGTCGTCTGCGGTCGTGCCGTACACGCCGAGCGTCAAGAGGTCGGCGAGTCGCTCGGCCGCGTTCGCGCCGAGGCGCTGCTCGATGAGCGCGCGCACGGTTCGCGGTCCCGCGCGCACCGGGCGCAACGGCTCGGCGAGAATGGCGAGGAGCGCGTTCCAGGGAAGCACCGAGCCGCCGAGCAGCGCGCCGAGCGTCGGGGGCAGTGACACGATCGCTCCGTCCGACACGAACCCCGGCGCGGCGCGGCGCGCGGCGACTGGAGTGAGTCCCGCGCGCTCGATCGCCTCGAGCAGCGCGGGATTCGCGCGCACGGTCATCGGCCCGCGCTCGACGAGATACTCGCTGATGCGCAGCGTCTCGGCGGGTCCGCCCGCGCGCGGCGCGGCCTCGAGCACGACCAGGTCGTCGCAGCCCCGCGCCACGAGCTCCGTCGCGCAGGCGAGGCCGGCGATTCCGGCGCCCACGACGACGGTGTCGACCCCGCTCAACCGCTCGCTTCCTGGGCGGTGCGCACGAAGGTGGCGACCGCTTCCACCGGCGTGGTCTGCAGCACTCCGTGACCCAGGTTCAGCACGTGACCACGTGCCTTGCGCCCCGCGCGCACCAGCTCGCGCACGCTGCGCGCGATCACCGGGAGCGGCGCGAGCAGCGCCGTCGGATCGAGATTGCCCTGCAGCGAAACGCGCTGACCCACGCGCGCCGCGGCTTCGGCCAGGTCGCTCCGCCAGTCGAGCGACACGACGTCCGCGCCGAGGTCGGCGAGCTCGTCGAGCAGGTGCGCGGCGCCGCGGGCGAACACGATCACCGGCGGGCGATCGCGGCCCAGGCGCGCGAGCACGTCGCGCAGCGCGCGGCCGGCGAACTTCTCGAAGCGCGGGCGATCGAGCACGCCCGCCCAGGTGTCGAAGATCTGCACGCAGTCGGCCCCCGCCTCGATCTGCAGGCGCAGTGTCTCCGCACAGATCTCCGCCATCCGCTCGAGGATACGCAGAACGGTGTCGGGCTCGCGCCAGGAGAGGGCGGACAGCACCTCGACGTCGCGCGAGAGCTTCGACTCGGTCGCGTACGCGGCGAGCGTCCAGGGCGCGCCCGCGAAGCCGATCAGCGCCGCGCGCGGGCCGAGCTCGCGGCGCAGCCGCCGGAGGGTCTCACAGGTCGCGGCGATCGCGGGCGCGACATCTCCCGTCAGTCGCTGCAGGTCCGCCAGCCCGCGCAGCGGGTTGGCGACCGTCGGACCCGGCGAGAACGTCAGCTCGAGATCCCCGGCGCGCAGCGGCAGGAGGATGTCCGAGAACACCACGACGCCGTCCATGCCGAAGCGGCGGTGCGGCTGCAGCGAGATCTCGGTGGCGAGCTCGGCTGAGTCGCACATGGCGAGAAAGCTCGATTTCTCGCGCAGCGCCCGGTACTCGGGCAGGTAGCGTCCCGCCTGGCGCATCAGCCAGACCGGCGGCCGATCGACCGGCTCGCCGCGACACGCGCGCCTGAAACGCTCGCGCGGCTCGAGCGCTCCCTCGGGGTTCCCCACGTCTGCCACTGCGCACGCAGGATACGCGCCAGTCAGCGCCGCGTGCCAGCGCCGACGTCACGCGTCCACTCGCGGGCGCGGCCATTCTGCGCCGCGCGCGTCACGTGCGGACTGTCGCGCACGAAAAACCGGTAGAGTAGGTCGGGCGACTTCGTGAGCCCGATGCGCGGGCCGACCGAGATCGCGGGCGCGCGCGCGCCGCGTTCGCGCTCCAGGCGGAGCGCTCCGCGCAGCGCATCGCTGCCGTCGTGCGCGAGCTCGATCGCGAAGGCCTGCGCCAGCTTGCCGGGCCCACTGGCGAGCTCACGCCCCTGGCGGCCGCCGCGCAGCGCGCGCATCCGCGCCTCCCCCTCGAGCGGCTCCGCGGCGCGCAGCAGCACCGCGGCGGCGCGGCCCTCGGCGTCGCAGACGACGTTCGCGCAGCGGTGGAGGCCCATGCTGCGATACACATAAAAGTGTCCCGGCGGTCCGAACATGATGCGACTGCGGGGCGTGGGGCCGCGGTGCGCGTGCGAGGCCGCGTCGCTGCCGTCGCCGAGATAGGCCTCGACCTCGACGATCCGTCCGACGAGGCGCGCGCCGCCCGCGAGCTCGTGAATCAGGAGCAGCCCGAGCATCTCCGGGGCGACCTCGAGACACGGGCGCGCGAAGAACGCACGCGGAAGGCGCATCAGCGTTCCGGCGGCGCGAGCGTCACCCGCGAGGTCACGACCGCCTCGATCCCGCGCCAGTCGTAGCGCATGGGCAGGAGCCGCAGCTCCGCCCAGGCGAGCAGCTGGTCGGTGTGGTGAGGGCTCGCGGAGTCGCCCGAGACACCGTGCGGCACGACCCAGCCCGAGCGCTCCCAGTCGGCGAGATCGAAGGCGTAGCGCGCGACGGATACCGTGGTGGCGCGCAGGCTGAAGCCGGGCACCGTCGCACCACACAGAACGGTGTCACCGTCGCCGCCCATCGGCAGCGACGGCGGGACGCGCAGCCGGCGCGCCGGCTCGAGGTCGATCGCGGGCGGATGCCAGACGAACGTGCGGTGCACGCGCCCGTAGCGCCACTCGGCGAGCTTCGGTCCGAGGCGGGCTTCGAGAAACGCGAGCGCGCGCTCGAACGCTTCCGCGGCGAGCGCCTTCCACTCGAACGCGGCGCGCGCGTCGCGCGGGACGAAGCGCGCGGACAAGAGCGGGGGAATCGCGTTCCAGACCATCGTCAGGCGTTCGGGCGCGGGGGCGGCTTCGCCCAGGACGCCCAAGGTCGGGCCGCTGAGCCCCAGTGCTTCGCCGGCGACAAGAGTGAGCTGCTCGCGGAAGGCGAGGTACAGCGCCGCGCCGACGGACTCGGCGGCGAGCCGTGAGTCCCAGGCGCGCAGCAGCGCGAGTGCCTCTCGCGCCCGCTCGCTCGCGGGCTCGAAGCCGTCGAGCGCGCGGACGAACAGCGGCGCGACGAGCGAGAGATCGTCCGCATGGATCGCGGCCATGTCCGCCACCGTCGCCCCCTCGAGTGACTCGAGCCGCGCGAAGATCCGCCGCACCCGGCTCGGCCCCGAGAAGTCCACACCGAGATACGGCGTGGCTGCGCCCGCGGGCCGGTTGTTCGCCGCCGCGAGCATCCCGTGCGGGGGATCGGCCACCGCGGGCAGCGCCTCGAACGGCACGTAGCCGCGCCACGCGTGCGCGCTCGACGCGCCGGGAACGGGGCCCCAGCGGTTCGCTGCGGCGCGCACCGGCACCCGCCCGCGGAAGCGGTAGCGGATCGAGCCGGCGACGTCCGCGGCGATCAAGTTGTTGCACGGAGTCACCCAGGCGCGCATCGCCTCCTCGAGCTCCGCGGCGTTCGCCGCGCCGAGCATCGGCAGGAAGCAATCGAAGGTCGGGTCGGCCTCCACGAGCGTCGTCCAGCGCAGGGCGATGCCCAGCCCGACGTGCGTGCCGCCCAGCACCACCGGCCCGCGCGGCGTCGTGAGTATCTCGACCGTGGCCGGCGCCGCCCCGCGCACCGCCACCGTCTCGGTTCGCCGCTCCGTACTCGCGAGCTCGCGCGCGCGGAGTCGCTCGACGAACAGGTCCTGATCGTCGGCCATCCCGTGGGTGATGCACCAGGCGACCTTCGCGTTGTGACCGAAATGCGGAAACCCGGGCACGCCCGCGAACGACAGACCGATCGCGTCGAAGCCGACGCAGCGCACGTGGTTCTGCCAGTACACGTTCGGCAGCTCGAGCGGGCGGTGCGGATCGCCCGCGACGAGCGGCTTCCCCGATGCCGTGCGGCTGCCCGCGAGCGCCCAGTGATTGCTCGCGCCGTCGCCCGGCTCCAAGGCGGCCACCGCTTCGCTGCCCGCCGCCAGCTCCGCCTCGAGCCGTGCCGCCTCGCGGTGGTCCGCTCCGGGCGGCACCGAGAGTGTCTCGCCGGAGCCCGCGTAGATCGCCGCCAGGAGCTCTGGTCCGCGCTCGCGCAGCACCGCGCCGCGCCACAGCTTGCGGTACAGCGGACCCATGAACGCGTGGCGCAGCTTGTAGATCGCGAGGCTGTGCCAGGCTTGCCACGGCTCGGGCGTCCGGCCAGTGAGGGCGTGCTCGACCGGAAGCGGCGCACCGCTGGCGAGATATGCGTTCACGCCTGCGGCGTACGCCTCGAGCATCTCGCGCGTGTCGGCGCGAAGCTCGGCCAGGTCGCGCTGCGCCGAGCGCGCGAGGCCGAGGCGACGCAGAAATGCGTCGCGCCCGACCGCGATCGGACCGGCGATCTCCGCCCAGCGGCCGCTCGCGCGCCGGCGGTCGTACTCCATCTGCCACAGGCGATCCTGCGCACACGCGTAGCCCTGGCCGAAGAACGCGCCGGCGAGTGACTCGGCGCGGACGTGCGCGATGCCCAGCTCGTCGCGCAGGATCTCGACCGAGCCGCGCACGCTACTTTCCGAGGGCGCCCCGCTCGCGCAGCCGGCGAATCTCGTCGGCCGCGAGCCCGAGCTCCGCGAGCACCGCGTCGGTGTGCTCGCCGAGGGTCGGCGGCGGGCCTTGCGGGCCCACGTCGGCGGCGGAGAACTCGAGCGGCGTCGCCACGGCCTGGAACTCG
>DATFUE010000028.1:0-2423 GCA_035261165.1 Myxococcota bacterium | reverse complement strand
TGGTGCGCGGCCGCTCGCACGAGGCGATGGCGGTGTCGACGTGTCTCGTCAGCGCGGCCGGCACGGCCACGATCGAGGCGGCGATCCTCGGCGTGCCGCTCGTCGTCGCGCACCGCACGAGCCCAGTCACCTTCGAGCTGGTGCGCCGGCTCGCGACGGTGTCGTCGAGCTGCATGGTGAATCTGGTGGCGGGCGAGGGCGTGGTGCCGGAGCGCATCCAGAGCCAGGCGCGCCCGGCGGCGATCGCTTCACTCGCGGCGCGCCTCCTGCGCGACCCCGCGGCGCGCGCCGAGATGCAGCGCGGCCTCGCGCGCGCCGTCGCGCGCCTCGGCCCGCCGGGCGCCGCGGAGCGCGTCGCGGAGCTGGCGCTCGCGCTCGTGAGGCGCGGTTGATCGTCGCCTACGACCTCTTGCTCGTTCCGCTCTTCGCGCTGCTCTCGCCGCTGCTCGCGCTCGCGGCGCTGTTCGGCCTGTTCGGCCCGATCGGCTCGGTGCTCGAGAGACTCCGCCCGCTGCCGCGCATGCCGCCGGGGACCGTATGGGTGCACGCCGCGAGCGTGGGCGAGGCGGAAGCCGCGGCGCCACTCGTCGCCCGCCTGGTCGAGCGGGGCGTGCCGGTGATCGCCACCGCACTCACGCTGACCGGTCGCGCGCGGCTGCGCGCGGTGCTGCCGCGCGTGCGCACGCGGCTCGCGCCGCTCGATCTCCCCGGGCTCGTGCACCTCTCGCTCGCGCGCGCACACATTTCTGTGTTGGTGCTGATCGAGACCGAGCTCTGGCCGAATCTGATCTCGGCGGCCGCGGGCCGCGGCGCGCGGGTGATCGTCGCCGGCGGCCGGCTCTCGGACCGCAGCTTCCCGCACTACCGCTGGTTCGCGCCGTTCTTCGCGCCGCTGCTCGAGAAGCTCTACGCGGTCGCGGCGCGCGCGGAGCTCGACCGCGGCCGCTTCGTCGCTCTCGGCGCGCCCGACGCGCGCAGCTCCGTCGTCGGCGATCTGAAGCTCGATCGGCCCGCCGCGCCCCCGCCGTCGCAGGCGCTGCGCGACGCGCTCGGCCCCGGTCCGTTTCTCGTCGGGGGCAGCACGCATCCGGGCGAGGAGGAGGCGCTCCTGTCCGCGTGGCAGCGGCTGCGCGCCAACCGCGCGCCGGAGCTGCGCCTCGTGCTCGTGCCGCGCCACCCGGAGCGCGTGCCGGAAGTCGCGCGCACCGCGCGGCGCAACGGCGCACGCACCGGCCTGCGCTCGCAGGGGGCGGCCGACGCCGACGTGGTGATCGTCGACAGCGTCGGCGAGCTCGCCACTCTGTATCAGCTCGCGGAGCTCGTCTTCGTCGGCGGCAGCCTCGCGCCGGTGGGGGGACACAATCTGGTGGAGCCCGTGCAGGCGGGGCGGATCGCGGTGCACGGCCCGAACACGCAGAATCAGCGCACGCAGGAGGCGCTGCTCGCGCCGCTCGGCGTTCTGCGGCGCGTGGAGAACGCGGCCGCGCTCGAGCGCACGCTGCTCGAGCTGTGGCTGCAGCCCGACCGGAACGCTGCCGCGCGCGAGGCCGCGAAGCGCCTCGACGAGCACCGCGGCGCGGCCGATCGCGTGCTGCGCCTGGTGCTCGAGGCGCGGGGCTGAGCCGTGCCCGACTTCCTGTGGCGCGTCCACGAGTCACTCGCGCGCCGCGTGGGCCTCGCGCCGCTCGCGCTCGCGGAGCTCGGCTACGCCGGCGGCGCGAGCCTACACCGTTGGGTGTACGACGCCGGCCTGCGCGGCCGCGCGCGCCTCGACGCGCGCGTGGTCTCGGTGGGGAACCTCGCGGTCGGCGGCTCGGCCAAGACCCCGGTCGCCGCGTTCCTCGCGCGCGAGCTGCACGCGCGGGGGCGCAGGGTGGCGCTGCTCTCGCGCGGCGTCGGCGGGCGCCGCGCCGCCGAGCTGAACGTCGTCTCCGACGGCGAACGCCTGCTCGCGACGCCGTCCGACGTCGGCGACGAGCCGTGTCTCCTGGCCGCGAGCGCGCCCGGCGTTCCGGTGCTCGCCGGGGTGCGGCGCGTCGCGCTCGGCCTGCGCGCGATCGCGGCCTTCGGCGCCGAGGTCCTCGTGCTCGACGACGGCTTCCAGCATCACCCGCTGGCGCGCGATCTCGACCTGGTGTGTCTCGACGCGCGGCTCGGCCTGGGCAATGGCCACGTCCTGCCGCGCGGCCCGCTGCGCGAGCCGGTGCGCGCGCTCAGCCGCGCCGACGCGCTCGTCTGGACGCGCGCCGGGCCGAGCGATCCGGCGCCGCCCGGGCGCGAACGGCTGCCAGAGTCCCTGCCGCAATTCCGCGTCGTCCTCGCGAAGCTCGGCCTGCGTCCGATCTCCGCAGGCGAACGCGCACCGCTCGAGCGCCTGCGCGGCGCGCGCGTCGGCATTCTGGCCGCGATCGCGCGACCCGATC
>DATFUE010000027.1:0-9818 GCA_035261165.1 Myxococcota bacterium | reverse complement strand
AGCTGCTGCCCGTCGTGGTCGAGCTGCCCGCGGCGCGCAGCGCGCCGGGGCGGATTCGCATGCGCGCCGGCGCGCGGCTCACGGTTCCCGCCGGCAGCGCAGGCCGGGCGTTCGCGGCGCTGTTCGCGGGGACGGACGTCGCGGTGGAAGTGAGCGACGACTTCGCGCGCGCCGCCTGGCGCAAGCTGTGTCTCAACGCGGCGAGCGGCGCGCTCACCGCGCTCACCGGGCGCAGCAGCGAAGTGCTGCACGAGCCCGGCATGGCGGAGCTGGCGCTGGGCATCATGCGCGAGTGCCTGGCGGTCGCCCGCGCCGAGGGGGTCCGGCTCGCGGACACGGTCTCCGACGAGACTCTCGCACGCCTGCTCGCCCTGCCCGCGGGCTCCGGCAACTCGATGCTCTACGATCGCCAGGCGGGCCGGCCGCTCGAGCTGGACGCGCGCAACGGCGCGATCGTGCGCATCGGCGCCCGACACCAAATTGCGACGCCGCTGAACTCGGCGGTCTGCGCGCTGCTGTCCGCACAGGAGAGGAGACCATGAAGATCAAGTCCGTCATTCCGCAGCTGCGCACGACGGGTCTCGCCGCCTCGATCCGTGTCGACGCTCCCGACCCGTCGATCGCGTGCGTGCGCGCGGGCGAGCATCTGCACCTGTATCTCGAAGTCGAAGGGGTGGCGTCCGCTGCGGAGGAGCTGAAGCGGCAGGGAGTGCGTCTGGTGCACGGCGTGCACGACGAGCCGTTGGGCACGCGCGAGCTCGTGCTCGAGGACGACCAGGGTCACGCGATCCACCTGTACGAGAATCGCTGAATGGCCGCCGACGCCTCCGATCTCGGCGCCGCGCGCGAGCTGTCGCCCCTGCGCAAGACCACGAGCGCGACCAGCGTGGAGGCGCTGGTTCGCGAGCAGCTGCTGCACTTCTCGCTCGACCCCGCGAGCGAGCTCGGCCGCGAGCTCGCCGAAGTCGCGACGCACGTCTACCGCGCGAACCAGGCGATGCACGGGCTGTGGGACGCGACCCTGGCGCGCATCGCTTCGCTCGACCGCCGCGACCGGATCGCCTTCTGGAACGCGAAGCGCTTCCTGTGTTTCCAGCTCGCGAAGCTGCTCGACACGCTGCAGAACCCGATGCGCAAGAGCTGGCAGTCACTCGTCGTCGATCGCGGTCACGCGGCGCAGCGCGGACCGTACGCGCTGTTCGACAACGTGACGGCGATCTTCAGCTCGACGCCGGTCATCGCGCGCACGGCGACCTACCTGTACGCGTGCACGGAGTGGATCGACGACGCGTTCCAGGGCAAGGAGCTGTTGCACGAGATCTACTCGCGGCTGATGAACCCGACCTCGACGTGCCTGGCGAACTTCATCGTGGACGTCGAAGCCGGGCCGCTCGCGGGCGAGTATTTCGCCTGGAACTTCAACTCGGGCATGGCCGCGATCGACGCGGTGCTCGCGCACCTGGTCGGCTACCGCGACATCGTGCTCTCCAGCCGCAACGTCTACGGCGGCGCGCACCAGCTGCTGGCGGACTGGTACGGGAAGCGCAGCAACCTGGACGTCGCGGTGGAGTGGTTCGACGGCTTCGAAGCGCCCGCCTTCGAGCTCGCGCTCGCGCAGCTGCGCGTCGTGCACGCGGACCGGCTGGCGCAAGGGCGACAGATCTACGTGTATCTCGAGTCGCCCTGCAACCCGCACGGCTACGTGCTCGACGTCCCGGCGATCTGTCGCGCGGCGCACGCCGCCGGTCTCGAGGTGATCTGTGACTCGACGGTCGGCACGCCGTTCCTGCACCCCGTGTTGCGCCGCGACGACCCCGCCGAGCGCCCGGACTTCGTGATCCACTCCTACACCAAGGATCTCGTCGGCAGCGGCACCACGACCGCCGGCGTCGCGATCGCGCGCAACGAGCGCATGTTCCTGCCCAAGGGAGCCCGCGTCACTGTCGCGGGAGTCGCGGGCGGCACGCGCGAGATCGATTGGAGCGAGACGCTCTTCTGGAACGTGTACTACGTGAAGGGCGCGTTTCTCGATTCGGACAAGGCGTTCGAGGTGATCAACGGCATGCGCACGCTCGAGCTGCGCATGCTGCAGAAGTGCATCGCGACCGCGACCCTGGCGCGCGCGCTCGCGCGCCATCCCGAGATACGCGTCAACTGCAACGCGGTCCCCGGCAACGAGAACGCGGGCCTGCGCGAGCGCGCGCTGTATCTCGGCCTGTCCGCGCCGCTGTTCACGATCGCCTTCGAGCGGCCGGACGGCTCCGGGTCCGCGATCTCGGTCGACGCGTTCAAGCGCTTCTTCGACTGTCTGGAGCCCGCGTTCGGTCTCCAGGTGAGCCTCGGCCAGGTGAACACGGTCGTGCTCTGCCCGGCGCAGACCAGTCACTCGGAGCTCTCGCCCGAGGCGCTGCGCGCCGCCGGCATCTCCCCCACGACGATTCGCATCGCGGTCGGCGACGAGGATCCGCGCGCGCTGCTCGCGCACTTCCAGCGCGCCGCCGAGCTGGCGCTGGACCCGGTGAGTCCCGGTTTCTCGAAGCGCTTTGCCGCGCCGGACGAGATCGACGCGCTCTACCGCGCGATCTATCTCGACACACACGAGCGCTACGTCCGCGCGCAACCCGCGATGGCGGAGCTGCTGCGCTGAGACCCTCGGCCCGCCTGTGGCCGTTCCGCCCGCCCGGCGGCCGCGTTCCGCCAGCCTTGTGGCCGCCTTTGCCCCCTGTGGCCGCGTCCCGCGGCCGGGAATCAAAGAGCGGGCGGGGAGCTGCCGCTCACCGCCCGCCCAGCAGAGAGACCCTCGAATAGACGGGCCCCTCGGGTGCGAGAGGGAAGGGATCTTTTCTCACACCGCGCTTAGCTTGCGCTCTTCCAATTGCCTCCGTAATGCAAGATTCCTTGCGGGCCACACGATCCGATCCCGCTGATCCGTGGTACGTTGACCGCGAGGGGAAGCCAGCGATGTTTCCGCAGCCGGAGCGAGTTCTGATCGTCGAGGACCACAAGCCTCTGCGGCAGGCGATCGCGCGCGCGGCGCGCGATTGGGGCGCCCAGGTTTTCGAAGCCGGCACCGTTCGCGAAGGACACGCATCGCTCGCGCAGCTTCCCGACGTCGTCATCGTCGACGTCGCCCTCCCCGACGGCCAGGCGCTGTCGATCGTCGAGGAAGCGACGCGTATGCGGCCGTCCGCCGCGGTGATCGCGATGAGCGGCCAGGCGTCCGCAGAGGAAGCGTTCCAGCTTGCGCGCTCCGGGGCGCGCCGCTACCTGGCGAAGCCGATCTCGCTCGAGGAGCTGACCCGCTCGGTGGAAGAGGCGCTCTCCGATCGACCGCGCCTCGATGCGTTCGTCGCGGCACACGTCGGGAACACCCCGCTGCGCGAGGTCCAGGGCGAGGTGCGGCGCGTGATGATCGAGCAGGCGCTCGCGAAGGCGGGCAACAGCCGCAGCGGCGCCGCACGCCTGCTCGACCTGACCCGGCAGGCGGTCCAGCAGATCGTGCGCGAGCTCGACGCAGGCGAGCGGCGCCGCGGCGAGCGCGACCCCGACTGATCCGGAGCGACGCGCGCATGCGCGGCGCGGCACTCCTGGCACTCGGTGCTCTGGGCGGGGCGCTTGCGCCACTCGCCCTGTGCGCGCGCTTGGTCGCGCTGTCTCGCCAGCGGCGCGGGCGCGAGCGAGCGCTGCGCGCGGCCCTCGAGGCTCGCTTGTGGGAGGACAGCGTCGAGCACGCGGATCCCCAGGAGAGCGACCCCGAGGAGCAACGCATGCGCCGTCACGAGGCGAACAACGCGTTGTCGACGGCGCTGCTCTCCGCGCAGTTCCTGCTCTCCGCGAGCCATGCCGAGGCCGCGCACTCCAAGCACAGCGCCGATCAACACCTGGCCGCGGAGGAGCTCGTCGACGCGCTGCAGCGGCTGAAGTCGATGATCGGCCAGGGCCGCGCCGCGGCGACGACGACCGGTCCGCGCGCGCCGCTGATCTCGCCGGCGGAGCTGCTCGACTGCGTCGTCGCGAGCGCGGCGCGCGCGCGCGCGCGGCACCCGAGGGTCGCCGTCGAAGTCACGCTCGCCGGGGCGGCGGCCGAGCGCGCGCGGGTGGCGGTGTGCGCCGGCGCCGACGGGCTCGCGCGCGTGCTGGACGCGCTGCTCGACAACGCCTGCGAGGGCGACGGCGCGCGCGCGGCTGCGCGCGTCGCCGTGCGCGTCGGCGCGGAGGGCGAGGTCGACGTGGTCTCACTCGAGATCGCCGACGACGGCCCCGGCTTCGCCGGCGAGAAGCTCGCGAGCTCGTCGCACGCGTTCGCGACCACCAAGCTCGGGCACCTCGGCCTGGGGCTATACACCGCGGAGCGTATCCTGTTCGCGAGCGGCGGGTCGCTGCGGCGCGAGAACGCGCCGAGCGGCGGTGCGCGACTCATTGTGTTCCTGCTCGCTGCGACCGAACCGGCGCGCGCTCAGTAGACGATGCCCGCGATCGCCGCGGTGAGGAAGCTGGCCAGCGAGCCCGCGAGCAGCGCGCGCAGGGCGTCGCGCGCGACGTCGCTGCGGCGCTCGGGCGCGATGCTGCCGAGACCACCGATCTGGATCGCGAGCGAGCCGAAGTTCGCGAAGCCGCAGAGCGCGTAGCTCGCGATCACCACCGAGCGCGGGTCGAGCGTCGCCTTGGCCTCGGCCAGCATCCCGAAGGCGATGAACTCGTTCAGCACCGTCTTCACGCCGAGCAGCTCGCCGATGCGCGCGGCGTCGTGCCACGGCACGCCGAGCAGGAAGGCGAGCGGCGCGAGCACCGCGCCCAGGATCGACTCGAAGGTCAGGCCCTGCACGCCGAACCAGCCCGCCCCCCAGCCGAGCAGCGCGTCGCCCATGTGAATCAGCGCGACGAACGCGACCAGCATGCCGCCGATGTTGAGCGCGAGCCGCACGCCGTCGATCGCGCCGGCGGCCGCGGCGTCGATCGCGTTCACCGTCGTGCGCGGGATGTCGACGCGCGCGTCGCCCGAGGTGAGTGGCACTCCCTCCTCGGGCACCATCAGCTTCGCCATCGCGATCGCCGCGGGCGCCGCCATGAAGCTCGCGGCCACCAGATGCCCCGCGTACTCGGGTCCGAGCATGCCCATGTATGCGACCAGCACCGAGCCCGCGACGGTGGCGAGGCCCGCGGTCATCACGCAGAAGAGCTCGCTGCGGGTCAGCGTGGGCACGTACGTGCGGATCAGCAGCGGCGCCTCGGCCATGCCCAGGAAGATCTCGGCGATCGCGGCGAGTGACTCGGCGCCGCTGGTGCGCAGGCTGCGCCGCAGCCCGAGCGCCAGCCACTCGACCACGCGCTGCAACACACCGAAGTGTTGCAGCACGGCGAACACGCTGCTCATGAACACGATGATCGGCAGCACGCGGATCGCGAACACGAAGGGCAGGCGCAGCGGCCGGCCGTCGGGGCCCATCACCTGCTCCGGCCAGCGGCCGAACACGAACTCGATGCCCGCGCCCGCGGCCGCGACGAACGCGTCGGCGGCGTCGTTCACGCGCCCGAACAGCCACGCGCCCCAGGGCGTGCGCAGCACCAGGAGCGCGATCGCGAGCTGCAGCGCCAGCGCGATCGCGACCGTGCGCCAGCGGATCGCGCGGCGGTTGGTCGACACCGCGTACGCGACGCCGAGCAGCGCGAACACACCCACGACGCTGACGGCGCGTTCCAAGCGCTAGCGACTCCCGGGGGGGAACTCGGCGAAGCGGGCCTGAAGGTAACGCGTCGCCTCGGCCGGGTCCCCCGCGTCGGCGACCGCCGAGATCAGCGCGGCCGCGGCGGCGCCGGCGCCCCGGACCGCGGCCACGTTCGCGGCGCTGATTCCCCCGATCGCCACGAGCGGCCGCCCGGCGCGGGCTACCGCGGCGCGCAGCGCCGCGAGGCCGCGCGGCTCGTACTCGGACGTCTTCGAGCCGGTCGCGAACACGGGCCCGAACGCGACGTAGTCGACCGGCCGCGCGACGCTCCCCTCGAGCTGCTCGGCGGTGTGCGTAGAGAGGCCGACCAGGAGCCGCGCTCGGGCGTCAGCCGGCAAGCGCTCGGGCGCGAGATCGTCCTGGCCCAGGTGCACGCCGTCCGCGCCGGCGAGCAGCGCCAGGTCGAAGCGGTCGTTCACGAACAGGAGCGCGCCGGCCGCCCGCGCGCGCGCCGCGGCCCAGCGCGCGAGCTCGAGCGCCGCGCCGTCCGGCGTGTGCTTCAGCCGCAGCTGCGCGACGCGGGCTCCACCGGCGAGCGCGCCCTCGAGCTGCTCGCGCACGCCGTTCTTCCAGCGCGGATCGTCGTCGCAGAGCACGTAGACGCCGCAGAGGCGCTCGAGCCCCGCGCGCGTCACCGCTCGGCGTCGTCGCCGTCGGGCGGGCCGAGCCCGAGCTCGGCGATCTTCTTGCGCAGCGTGTTGCGGTTGATGCCGAGCAGCCGCGCCGCCTGGATCTGATTGCCGCGCGAGCGAGTGAGTCCCTCGCGAATCACCGCGCGCTCGAGGCGCGAGACGAAGCTCCAGTACGGGCCCGACCCTTCTGCCTCGCCGTTTCCGGCGCCCCTCTCCAGGTGCTCCGCGAGCTCGCGGCGCGCGAGCTCCGCCCAGTCCGCCGACGCCGACGGCGCCGCGCTGGTCGCGTGCTCGATGTCCTCGGCGGTGATCACGTCGCCGGAGGCGAGCACGAGCGCGCGCTTCACCGCGTTCTCCAGCTCGCGCACGTTTCCCGGCCAGGCGTGGCGAGTCAGTCGCTCGAGCGCAGCTTCGCTCGGCCAGCGCCGCGGCACGCCGAGCTCCTGCGAGAAGCGCTCGACGAAGTGAGACACGAGCAGCGGCACGTCCGCGCGCCGCTCGCGCAGCGGCGCGATGCGCACCGGCACCACGTTCAGCCGGAAATACAGGTCCTCGCGGAAGTTCTTCTCGGCGACGAGCGCGGGCAGGTCGCGGTGCGTCGACGCGACGATACGCACGTCGATCGGGATCGCCTGGCGCCCGCCGAGCGGAACCACGACGCGCTCCTGCAGCACGCGCAACAGCTTCGCCTGCAAGCCGAGCGGCAGATCGCCGATCTCGTCGAGCAGGAGCGTCCCGCCGTCGGCTTCGCGGAAGCGGCCGGTGCGCGCGTCGGTCGCGCCGGTGAACGCGCCCCGCTCGTGGCCGAAAAGCTCCGCTTCGATCAGCTCCGAGGGCAGCGCGGTCATGTTCACCGCGACGAACGGCCCTTCGCGGCGGCGGCTGTGGTAGTGAATCGCGCGCGCGACGAGCTCCTTGCCGGTCCCGCTCTCGCCCAGGATCAGCACCGCGGCGTCGCTCGCCGCCACGCGCCCGATCGTCTTGAACAGCTCGAGGATCACGGGCGTGCGGCCGACCAGCGCCTCGCGCGTGCGGAACGAATCACCCACCTGCCGCCGCAGCTCGGCGACTTCGCCGCGTAGGCCGCGCAGCACGCGCGCCTTCTCGACCAGGGCCTCCACCTGCGGCAGGTCGAAGGGCTTGGTGAGATAGTCGAAGGCACCGCGCTTCATCGCCTCGACCGCGTTCTCGAAGGTGTTCTGCGCCGTCAGGATCACGACCAGCGGCGCGTCGGCGCCGCGCGAGGCGAGTTCGTCGAGCAGCTCGAGACCCGACGGCCCGGGCATGCGGATGTCGAGCAGCGCCAGATCGAAACGCTGCGTGCCGAGCCGTTCGCGCGCCTCGTTCCCGTCCACCGCCTCGACCACGTCGTGACCCGCCGCGCTCAGCGCCTCACGCAGCACGAAGCGGATCGAGGCCTCGTCGTCGGCGATCAGGACGCGCGTCACGCCGCTCTCCTCAAGCGGGCTTCCGGATCGGCAGCTCTACACGCATGCGTGTACCCATGCCGACCCGACTCGTGACTTGGATCCGCCCGCCCTGGCGCACGGTCCAGTGCTGCGCGACCGCCAGCCCCAGGCCGGTGCCCTGCGCGCGGCGGGTGAAGAACGGCGTGAACAACAGCGGCAGATCCTCGTCGGGAATGCCGGGGCCGGTGTCCTCGACGTCGATCCGCACCATGCGCGAGCGCTCGGGGCCGACGTTCTCGAGGTGGTATCCGGCTTCGACGCGCGTGCGCAGGGTCAGCGTTCCCTTGCCGGACATCGCTTGCACGGCGTTGCGCACCAGGTTCAACAGCACCTGCGTCGTGCGATCCGGATCGAACTCGAATTCGGGAATGCTCGGGTCGTACTCGCGCACTACGCGGATGCCGCGCCAGCTCTCGGAGCGGCTGTGAAGCTCCACCAGGTCGTCGACCACGCGGTGCAGATTCGCGTGTCTCGGGCGCAGGTCGGCGCCGCGGGTGAGCTCGGCGAGGTCGTCGAGCAGCAGGCGCATGCGCTCGGTCTCGGCGCGGATCAGCTCCGCGTAGCGCTGCTCCGCCGGGTCGGCGACTTTCCCGAGCAAGAGCTCGGCCGCGCCGCGAATGCCGCCGAGCGGGTTGCGCAGCTCGTGCGCGATGCCCGCCGCTAGCTGCGCGAAAAGCTCCGAACGCGCCCGCTGGCCGAGCAGGTCCTCGAGCTCGAGCCCGATCGTGCGGTCGGCGAGCGAGAGCACCGCGCCGCGCGTCTCGCGCCCTGCACCGACCGGTGACGCCGTCAGGTCCACCACCAGCGAGCGCCCGCCCATGCGATCGCGCAGCCGGCAGCCGTGCTCCGCGACCTCTCGCCGATCGTCGAGCGCCGTTTCGAGCACCAGCACCGCAGGGTGGTGCGGTCCCAGGCTCTCCACGAGTGGCCGTCCCAGGGTCGCGACCCCGGAGAGACCGAGGATCCGGCTGGCCTCCGGGTTCTGCAGCTCGACCCGGCCGTCGACATCGACCGCCAGCACGCCCACGCGCAGCGAGCCGAGAATGGCGTCGAGACGCTCGAGGGTCTCGCTCATCGGGGGGTTTTCCGCTGCATATACTTGGCCTACGGGTCGCGGGGCGATCTGCCTAGGATTTGGGCAGACTACCCCAAAGGAGGCCGCATGCGCGAGGTCCAGGTCGAGGCGGAGCGAACTTCGGTCAGTGTGGCGGAGGCGCGGGCCCTGATCCTCGACTCGGTGGCGCCGCTCGGCGTCGAGACGGTGGGATTGGCCGAGGCCTCCGGCCGAGTGCTCGCAGAGGAGATCCGCGCTGGGGTGCGGATCCCCCCGGCTGACAACTCCGCAATGGACGGCTACGCCGTGCGCGCGGCGGACACGGCGCTCGCGCCGGTCGTGCTCCGCGTCGGCGAGGACCTGCCGGCCGGGAAGCGCAGCGAGCGCAAGCTCGTTCCGGGCGAGGCGGCGCGCATCATGACCGGCGCGGCCCTGCCCGAGGGCGCGGACTCGGTGGTCATGATCGAGGACACGGAGACCGAGAGCGAGCGCGTGCGCGTACACCGAACGGTGTCACTCGGCCAGCACGTGCGCCGCGCGGGCGAGGACGTCCGGCCCGGGCTCGTGATCGCGCAGCCCGGCGCGCTGCTGCGCGCGCCGCTGATCGGCATGCTCGCGGCGCTCGGCCGCAGCGTGGTCGCGGTGCGCGCGCGCGCGCGCGTCGCCGTGCTCGCGACCGGCGACGAGCTGGTCGAGCCCGATCGCCTGCGCGACGACGGGCGCATCGCGAGCTCGAACTCGTACGCGCTGTGCGCGGCGCTGCGCGAGATCGGCGCGCAGCCCGTGTATCTCGGCATCGCGCCGGACGAGCCCGCGGAGATCGAGGCGCGCTTCCGCAGCGCGCTCACCTGCGATGCGGTGATCTCGAGCGGCGGCGTCTCGATCGGCGACCGCGACTGGATCAAGCAGGTGCTCGTAGGCCTGGGCGGAAAGATGC
>DATFUE010000026.1:0-2425 GCA_035261165.1 Myxococcota bacterium | reverse complement strand
CACGTACTGTTCGAGCGCCTCGCGCTCGCGGCCCTCGAGCTTCCCGCCGCGCATCTCGATGGCGAGCATCCGCTGGACCGCGCCGGAGATGTCCGTCGCCGTGTTGTCCCAGAGATAAGGCGCCGTCTGCCACGCCCCGCGCAGGGTCATCGTGCGCCAGCCGCTCTCCAGACCCGGGGACTCGGGCGTGCCGTCGCGATACACCTTCCAATCCGTGCCGCCGCCCGGGTGACACGTAGCGCACGCGCGCGAGGCGTCGCCCGAGAGCGCTGGATCGTTGAACAGGATCGCGCCGCGCTGCACCAGGTCCGGATCGAGCACCGGCGGCGCCGCCGGCGGACCCTTCATCGCCGCGATGAGCGCGCAGCCGCCGAGAGACACCGTGAACACGACCGCGAGCGCGAGCGCGCCAGGAAGAGAGCGAGGCGAGGGCCCTGCCGAGCCGAACGCGCGCCCCGCGGGACATCGGCCCGCGGGCCGATGTCGGCCGCAGGCGCGCGCAGCGAGGCGCAGCCGGACGAAGTCAATCGGGGAGAGCATGCTTTTGCACCTTTCCCGAGGCCGTGCGCGGCAGCTCGGCGACGACCACGATTTCGCGCGGAAGCTTGTAGCGCGCCAGCCGCTCGCCAGCCCACGCCAGGAGCTCGGCGGAGTCGAACGGCTGGCGCGCGGGCACCACATACGCGCGACCCGCTTCGCCCCAGCGCTCGTCGGGGACGCCGACCACCGCGACCTCCGACACATTTCCATGTTGCCCGAGCACCCGCTCGATCTCGGCGGGATATACGTTCTCGCCGCCGCTGATGTACAGCTCCTTCGAGCGGCCGACCAGCGTGACGAAGCCCTCGGAGTCGGCCACGCCGAGGTCGCCGGTGCGATGCCAGCCGTCGACCCGGCTCGCGGCGGTCTCCTCGCTACGGTGCCAGTAGCCGAGCATCACGATCGGGCCGCGCACCTGGACCTCGCCGCGCGCGCCCGGCGCGCAGACGCGACCTTCGGCGTCGGCGATGCGCACTTCGCCGAACGGGACGGGCCGGCCGACGGAGCCGGCTTTCCGCCGCGCGTCGGCGGCGTCGAGACAGCACAGGATCGAGGTTTCGGTCTGGCCGTACCCCTGCGAGAGACAGATCCCCGCGGCGAAATAGCCCTCGATCGTCTCGGTCGCGAGCGGGGCGCCCGCGGAGAAGGCGAAGCGCAGGCTCGCGAGCTTCTCGGGCGCGAGGCCCGCCTCGAGCATGCGCGCGTACATCACCGGCACCGCGCCGAGCAGCGTCGCGCGGTGTCGCGCAATGCACTCCTGCAGGCCGAGGGCATCGAAGCGGTCGACGAGCACCAGGGTCGCGCCGCAGTACAGCGCCGGCAGCGACAGGATTTTCAACCCGAACGAGTGGAAGAGGGGGATCGGGCAGACCACGACCGAGCTCGAGTCGAGCTCGAGGTAGTGCTCGGCATTGCGCGTATTCCAATAGGTTTTTCGATGCGGGAGCACGGCACCCTTGGGCTGCCCCGTGGTGCCGCTGGTGTACAGGATGACCTGCGGCGCCTCGCCGCCGGGCGCCGGAGTGACTCGCGGCGCGCGCGCGGGCAGGCACGCGCGCAGCTCGTCCGGGCTCAGCGCGAGGGTGCCGAGCCGCTCGGGGAGGTCACGGCCGGGCGCGCGGATCGCGACCCGCGGCTCGGCGTCGTCGAGCTGGAAGCCGAGCTCCGCGGCAGTGAGTCGCGTGTTCAACGGGACCGCGATCGCGCCGACCAGCGCCGCCGCGAAGTAGAGCTCGAGATACAGCGGCTCGCTGGGCAGCGCGAGCGCGACGCGATCCCCGGGGCCGACGCCGAGCGCCGCAAGCGCGCTCGCCGTGCGCCGCACGCGCGCCTCGAGCTCGCGGTACGAGATGCGTTCGCCCGTGGGCTCCACGATCAGCGCGGCGTGCCCCGGCCGTTCCGCGGCGTGCAGCTCGAGCCAGGTTCCGACGTTGGCCAGTGGCCCGGGGTCCGTGCGCATGGCGGGGAGCGAGTGTGACAGAATCCGGGCGTGAACCTCAAAGGCCAAGCGCTGCGCGTCGGCGATCTCGTGCACAGCGCGGAGCGCCCGGTGTCTCCCGAGGTGATCGCGTTCTATTGCGACACGTTCCGCGACCGCAACGCGCTGTACGCGCGCGACGGCCTCGCGCCGCCGCTCCTGTATCACAGCGAAGTGTATGCCCACGTCGAGCGCTGGTACCTGCGCCGGCTGGTCGGAAATCTGCATGCGCGCCAGGAGTGGCAGCTGTTCGCGCCGCTGCGCGCGGGCACGGTGCTCGCGACGCGCTCGACCGTCGTCGAGCGCTACCGCAAGCGCGACCGCGACTTCGTCGTGAACGAGGTCGACTTCTGCGACGCCGACGGCCGCCTGCTCGTGCGCTCGCGGACGCACCAGTCGTTCCTCGCG
>DATFUE010000025.1:0-20992 GCA_035261165.1 Myxococcota bacterium | reverse complement strand
GTACGACCTGAACCTGCGCGACATCGCCGAGGTCTGGCGGCGCGGCAGCGTGGTCGCGTCGTGGCTCCTGGACTTGACCGCGAACGCGCTGACCAAGAGTCCCGACCTCGGCAACTTCGACGGTCAGGTGTCCGACTCGGGTGAGGGGCGCTGGACCATCAAGGCCGCGATCGACGAGGCCGTCCCGGTGCCGGTGCTCTCCGCGGCGCTGTATCAGCGCTTCAGCTCGCGCGGTGAGTCCGACTTCCAGGACAAGCTGCTGTCGGCGCTGCGCTTCGAGTTCGGGGGCCACGTCGAAAAGCCCGCGAAGAAGTGAGTGGGACGCCGTGAGCGAGACCCATTCCGACGCGCTCGCCTTCTTCGGCGCGACCGGCGACCTGGCCTACAAGAAGATCTTCCCGTCGCTGCATGCGATGTCGAAGCGCGGTCACCTGAACGTGCCGGTCGTCGGCGTGGCGAAGGCCGGCTGGAATCTCGAGCAGCTGCGCGCGCGCGCGCAGGAGAGCATCGAGAAGCACGGCGGCCTCGACCGCGCCGCCTTCGACAAGCTCGTCGGCCTGCTGCGCTACGTCGACGGCGACTACAACGATGCAGCCACCTATCAGATGCTGCGCAAGGAGCTGGGCAGCGCCGCGCGCCCCGCTCACTATCTCGCGATTCCGCCGCTGCTGTTCGGCACCGTCGTGGAGCACCTGGCGCAGTCCGGCTGCGCGAAGAACGCGCGGGTCGTCGTCGAAAATCCGTTCGGAACCGACCTGGCCTCGTCGCGCGCGCTGAATCGCATTCTGACGGCCGCGTTTCCCGAGACGGCCATCTTCCGCATCGACCACTATCTCGGCAAGCGTCCGGTGCACAACATGCTCTCCTTCCGCTTCACGAACGGCTTCCTGGAGCCGTTCTGGAACCGGAATCACGTCGAGAGCGTGCAGATCACCATGGCCGAGGACTTCGGCGTGCAGGGGCGCGGCGCATTCTACGACGCGACCGGAACGATTCGCGACGTCGTGCAGAATCACCTGTTCCAGGTGTTGGCCAATCTGACGATGGAGCCGCCGGTCCGAATGGACAGTGAGTCGATCCGCGACGAGAAGGTCAAGGTGCTGAAGGCCATCCCGGCGCTCGAGCCGGGAGACGTGCTTCGCGGGCAGTTTCGCGGCTATCGCTCGGAGCCGGGCGTGGCAGCGGATTCGAACACCGAGACCTACGCAGCGCTGCGCCTCGAGATCCGATCTTGGCGTTGGCAGGGAGTCCCGTTCTTCATTCGCGCCGGGAAATCTCTGCCGGTGACCTGCGCCGAGATCCTCGTGCGCCTGCACCGCCCGCCGACGACGTTCGCGGCGGAAGGTGTGCTGTCGAATCACGTGCGCCTGCGGATCAGCCCCGACGTCACGATCGCGCTCGGCATGAACGTCCAGGCTGCGCAGCAGGAGGGGGTCGTGCAATCTGCCGAGATGGTCGCCAGCCGCCATCCGGAGGCGGGCGAGATGGACGCGTACGAGCGGGTCCTCGGCGACGCAATGGCGGGAGACGCGACGCTCTTCGCGCGCGAAGACTACGTCGAGGAGGCGTGGCGGATCGTCGATCCCGCGCTCGCGGCGGGAAGTCGCGTCCTCGACTACGAGCCGGGCACCTGGGGGCCCGCGGAAGCGCACCCGATCGTCTCCCCTCCGGGTGGCTGGCACGACCCACGTTGATCCGGTCAAGCTCGACGTCCTGTCGGACGGCGACGCCGTGGCGCGGCGGGCAGCCGAATGGATCGCCGGCGCCGCGCGCGCCGCCGCCGCGGCGCGCGGGTGGTTCGCGATCGCAGTGAGCGGCGGACACACGCCCGGGCAGATGCTCCAGGCGCTGGCCCGAGAAGACGTTCCGTGGGACGCGGTGCACGTCTTCCAGGTCGACGAGCGCGTCGCCCCCGCCGGGCATCCCGACCGGAACCTCACGCAGCTGCGCGAGGACCTGATCACTCGGGCGCCGCTGCAACCCGAGCAAGTCCACGCCATGCCGGTGGAGTCAGCGGACCTCGAAGCCGCCGCGCAGCAGTACGCGCTGACCTTGCGAACCATCGCCGGCGACCCGCCGGTGCTCGATCTCGTCCACCTCGGCCTGGGCGCGGACGGTCACACGGCGTCGCTCGTTCCCGGTGACCCAGTGCTCGAAGTCGGCGACCGAGACGTCGCAGTCACTGGCGTCTACCAAGGCCGACGGCGAATGACCCTGACTTATCCGGCGCTCGATCGCGCGCGAGAGAGACTCTGGCTGGTGACCGGAAGTGACAAGGCCGGCATGCTCGCGCGCCTGCGCGACGCGGATGTCTCGATCCCCGCCGGTCGGGTGCGCCGCGACGGGTCTCGGGTGCTCGCCGACGCAGCGGCCGCAGCCGCCCTCGCGAGCTGGTAGGATGCGAGCGAGCAAATCGGGTCCGTGCGCGTAGTCCGTGAGCACGAGTAGGAGTCCCCCTTGTCGCAGCGCGTTGTCTCGAGCCTCGTCCTAGCGGCGTTCTGTGCAGCAGCCCTCGGCTGCGGCAAGCGGGAAGGCGCCCGGCCGCCCGCGCCCGCCGTAGTCGTTGCCCCGGTCCAGAAGAAGGACGTCGAGATATACACGGAGTGGGTCGGCACCACGACCGGCAACGTGAACGCAGAGATCTACCCCAAGATCCAGGGCTACCTGCTGAAGCAGGCGTACTCCAACGGCGGCGCCGTGAAGTCGGGTGAGCTTCTGTTTCAGATCGACCCGAGTCAGTTCCAGGCGGCGCGGGACCAGGCGCTCGGGCAGCTGCAGCGCGCGCAGGCGATGCTCGGCAAGGCGGAGCAGGACGTGACGCGCTACACGCCGCTCGCGGCCAGCGGCGCAATCAGCCAGGAGGAGCTCGACAACGCGATCCAGGCGCGCCTCGGGGCGCGTGCGGAGGTGGCCTCGGCCAAGGCGGCGCTCGAGGCGGCGCAGCTGAACCTGGCGTGGACCCAGGTGAAGTCGCCGATCGACGGCGTCGCGGCCATCGCCTCCGCGCAGGTCGGCGACCTGGTGAGCCCGACGACCTTGCTGACGAGTGTCTCGCAGCTCGAGCCGATCAAGGTCAGCTTCCCGGTGAGCGAGATCGAGTACATGCGCTTCGCGCCGGTGATCGCCGAACAGGCGGCGAGCGGGAAGCCGAGCGACAGGAACCTGGAGCTGATCCTCGCCGGCGACACCGTCTATCCCGAGGCGGGCCGCTTCGACAGCGCGAATCTCGCGGTGAGTCAGACGACCGGCACGATCTTGATCCAGGTGCTGTTCCCGAACCCGAAGAACCTGCTGCGCCCGGGCCAGTTCGCGAAGGTGCGGGCGGTAACGGCGCGGATTCCGAAGGCGCTCGTGATTCCGCAGCGCGCCGTGCGCGATGTGCAGGGCATCAGCCAGGTGGCGGTCGTCGGCGCCGACGACAAGGTCACGTTCACCAACGTCAAGCTGGGCGCGGCCACCGGAAGTGACTACGTGGTCGCGTCGGGCCTGGCGGAGGGTGATCGCGTCGTCGTCGAAGGGCTGCAGAAGATCCGCGACGGGCTGGTCGTCGCGGCGACCACCCCGCTCCCGCCGGTCGCGGCGCCTCCCACCCCGGTCGTGCACGGCAACTAGCGGATGGCCCGTTTCTTCATTGACCGGCCGATCGTCGCGATCGTCATCGCGACCCTGACGGTGCTCGGCGGCATCGTGATGCTCCAACGCCTGCCGATCGCGCAGTATCCAGACATCGTCCCGCCGATCATCCAGATCAAGACGACCTACACCGGCGCGGATGCCCTCACGGTCGAGAAGTCCGTGGCCACGCCGATCGAGCAGCAAGTGAATGGCGTGCAGGGCATGATCTACATGAAGTCGATCAACGGCAGCGACGGCACGATGACGCTCCAGGTCAGCTTCGACGTCGGCAGCGACGTCAACCTCGATCAGGTCTTCGCACAGAACCGACTCTCCCAGGCGAACTCCCAGCTGCCGCCGTCGGTGACTCAGTACGGCACCATGGTGCAGCAAACCGTCGGTTTGCCGCTGTTGGTGATTCCGATCTACTCGCCCGACGGCACGTACGACGCGAACTTCCTGGGCAACTACGCGACGATCAACATCAACGATCAGCTCGCGCGCGTTCCCGGGGTGGGGCAGGTGCTCTTGTTCGGCACCTCGGACTACTCGATGCGCATCTGGGTGCGCCCCGACACGCTCGCGAAGCTGCAGCTCACGGTCACCGACCTGATAGACGCGATCCAAGCGCAGAACGTCGTGAACCCGGCCGGCATGGTCGGCGCGGAGCCCGCGCCGCCGGGTCAGGAGTTCACCTACAACGTCATCGCGCAGGGCCGGCTGGTCGAGGCGGAGCAGTTCGGCCAGATCATCGTGCGCGCGAACTCCGACGGCTCGCTGGTGCGGCTGCGCGACGTGGCGCGCATCGAGCTCGGCTCGGTCACCTACATGCAGCGCGGCCGCTACAACGGCAAGCCCGCCACCATCCTCGCCGTGTACCAATCGCCCGGCTCGAACGCGCTGGCCACCGCTGGCGCGCTCAAGGTGCAGATGGAGAAGGTCGCGGAGCGCTTCCCGAAGGGGCTCGCGTACGCGATCGCGCTCGACACCACCTTGCCCGTCAGCGAGGGCATCAACGAGATCGTGCACACGCTGGTCGAGGCGGTCGTGCTCGTGATCATCGTGGTGTTTCTGTTCCTGCAGGGCTGGCGCGCCACGTTGATCCCGCTGATAGCGGTGCCGGTCTCGCTGATCGGCGCGTTCCTGGTGTTCCCCATGCTGGGTTTCTCGATCAACACGCTCTCGCTGCTGGGCCTCGTGCTCGCGATCGGCCTGGTCGTCGACGACGCGATCGTCGTCGTGGAAGCGGTCGAGGTCGGCATCGAGCACGGCCTCTCACCGCGCGACGCGACCATCAAAGCGATGGACGAGGTGAGTGCGCCGGTGATCGGCATCGCGCTGGTCCTCGCGGCCGTCTTCATCCCGGCCGGCTTCATGGGCGGAATCACCGGCCGCCTGTACCAGCAGTTCGCGATCACGATCGCGATCTCCGTGCTGATCTCGGCCTTCAACGCGCTGACCCTCTCCCCGGCTCTCTGCGCGCTCTTGCTGCGGCCGAAGGTGCCCTCGACCGGACTGCTGGCGCGCTTCTTCGCCGCCTTCAACCGCTTCTTCGAGCGAGTCACCGCGGGCTACGTGAACGTGTCCGCCAGAGCGATCAAGCGCTCCGCGCGCACCTCGTTGCTGCTCGCCGGGATGGCGGTGATCGCCGTGGGCGTCGGGCGCATACTGCCCACCTCGTTCGTGCCGAACGAGGACCAGGGCTATTTCTTCGTGCAGATCTCCCTGCCCGACGCCGCATCGCTGCAGCGCACCGACGTGGTCGCGCGCAGGGTCGAGGAGGTGCTGAAAGAGACGAGCGGCGTGCAGAGCTACACGACGATCGTCGGCTTCAGCCTGCTCGCGAACATCTCGGCCAGCTACAGCGGCTTCTACTTCGTGCAGCTCGAGCCGTGGAGTGAGCGCGGCGGGCGCGGCGCCGACGTGATCATGGCCGAGCTCA
Source organism: Myxococcota bacterium (assembly GCA_035261165.1). Lineage (GTDB taxonomy): Bacteria > Myxococcota_A > UBA9160 > SZUA-336 > SZUA-336 > VGRW01. The sequence goes on along the minus strand of DATFUE010000025.1, from coordinate 15,435 downwards.
ATGCGAAGCTGCGCGCCTACCCCGACGCGCTGGCGTTCTCGTTCGGCCCGCCCGCGATTCCGGGGGTCGGCAACGCCGGCGGCTTCGACGTCATGCTGCAGGACCGCAGCGGCAGCGACGTCGGGTATCTCGCGGAGAACGCCCAGCGCTTCATCGACGCGGCGAACAAGCGGCCCGAGCTCGCAGGGGCCGTCACCATGTTCCGTCCGGACGTGCCGCAGCTCTTCGCGAACGTGAACACCGACAAGGTCTACAAGCTGGGCGTGAACGCGCAGGACGTATACGTAACCCTGCAGGCGCTGCTCGGCGCGGCCTACGTGAACCAGTTCAATCGCTTCGGTCGCATCTGGAAGGTCTTCCTGCAGGCCGAGCCGGAGTTCCGAGTCACCGCCGACGATATCGGGAGCTTCTACGTGCGCAACAAGGAGCAGCAGATGGTGCCGCTCTCGACCTTGGTGCGGGCGGAACAGAGCTCGGGGCCCGCGTTCACGAACCGCTACAACCTGTACCGCTCGGTCGAGGTGCTCGGGAATTCCGCGCCCGGCTACAGCAGCGGCCAAGCGATGGCCGCCGTGGAAGCGGTCGCGAAGGAAGTCCTGCCGAGCGACATGAGTCACGAGTGGACCAACATGTCGTATCAGGAGGCGACGGCGACCGGCACGGGCGCGACCTTCGCGCTGTCGATCCTGTTCGTGTTCCTGATCCTGGCGGCACTCTTCGAGAGCTGGACCGTGCCGTGGAGCGTGCTGCTCACCACCCCGGTCGCGATCTTCGGCGCGTATCTGGGCCTCTGGGCACGCCGGCTCGACAACGACGTGTTCTCGCAGATCGGCCTGATCATGCTGATCGGCCTCGTGGCGAAGAACGCGATCCTGATCGTCGAGTTCGCCAAGATGGAGCTCGGCAAGGGCGACAAGTCACTCGTCGAGGCCACGCTGACCGGCGCTAAGCTGCGCCTGCGCCCGATCCTGATGACGAGCTTCGCGTTCATCCTGGGCTGCGTGCCGCTGTGGATCGCGTCGGGCTCCGGCGCGATCTCGCGTCAGAGCATCGGCACCACCGTGATCGCAGGCATGCTGGGCGCGACCGGCATCGCGATCTTCTTCGTGCCCATGCTCTTCGTGCTGTTCGAGCGCTTCGCGCGGCGCGGCGCGGCCACAGCGTCGCCGACGACCGGACCGGGTCACTGATGCGCCTCCGGCGCGCGCTCACCGCTCCGATCGCGCTGGTTCTCGCGGCGGCCTGCGCGGTCGGTCCCGACTACGTGCCGACAGAAGTCTCTCCGCCTCCGGAGTTTCGCAGTCAAGTGACTCCAACCGATGCGGCCTCGATCGCCGATCTCCCCTGGTGGGAGGTCTTCGACGACCCCGTGCTCCAGCAGCTCGTCGCCGAGGCGCTCGGCGCGAACTACGACCTGGCCACCGCGGTGTACCGCGTCGAGCAGGCGAAGGCGCAGGTCGGCGTGGCTCAGTCGCCGTTCTATCCGCAGATCGTGTATCAGGGCAACGCGGGGCGACAGCGCCAGCCGGACTTCCTGATCCAGCCCGCGGCCACGTTCGACCTCTTCTACGGCGCCTTCTCACTCGCCTGGGAGCTCGACGTGTGGGGCCGGATCCGGCGCTCGAACGAGGCCGCGCAGCAGCAGCTGCTCGGCACCGAGGATGTTCGGCGCGGGGTAATGCTGTCGCTGGTCACCGAGGTCGCGGGCTCGTATCTCACGCTGCTCGAGCTCGACCGCGAGCTCGAGATCACGCAGGAGAACGTGAAGTCGTTCGACGACTCTCTCGACTTGTTCTCCCGTCGCTTCAAGGGCGGCGTCGGCAACCGCCTGCAGGTCGCGCGCGCCGAGGCCGCACAGGCCCAGGTCGCTGCGCAGATCCCGAACCTCCGGCGCCAGATCACCGAGCAGGAGAACGCGCTCTCGGTCCTGCTCGGCCGCGCGCCGGGCCCGATCGCGCGCGGCGTGCCGTTTCTCGATCGGCCGCCCGCGCCGCCGACTCCGCCGGGCCTGCCGTCGGCTTTGCTCGAGCGCCGGCCCGACGTGCTGCAGGCCGAGAGCACCGTCGCGAGCTCGAACGCGCTGGTGGGCGTGGCGGTCGCGAACTTCTTTCCGCAGATCGGACTCACCGGCGTGTACGGCGCACAGAGCATCGAGCTGCACGACCTGGTGAAATCGAACTTCAATCTCTGGAACTACGCGGGGAACGTGGCGGGTCCGCTGTTCCAGGGCTTCGCGCTGCTCGAGCAGTACCGCGGCCAGAAGGCCGACTGGGAGCAGACCAAGGCGCAGTACAAGCAGACCGTGATCACCGCCTTCGCGGAGGTCTCGACCGCACTCAGCGCGCAAGCGGAGCTCGGGGCGGCGCGCGAGGCCCAAGAGCGCTCGGTCCTCGCGTACCAGGAGTCCGTCAAGATCGCGCGGATTCGCTTCGACCAGGGCCTGGCGAATTACTACGAGGTGCTCGAGGCGCAGCAACAGCTGTTTCCGGCGCAGATCGTGCTCGCCCGGTTCCAGCTCGATCAGCTGCTCACCGTCGTGACGCTCTACCGCGCCCTGGGCGGAGGCTGGAAGCTCACGGACGAGCAGTGGACGCAGAAGCCCCCGTGAGTCGACTTGCCGAGATTCGGGCCCGGCGCAGGCCGACGAGCTCGAGCTCCGCGAACGCCCCGGCGACGACGGCCTGCAGCGCGACGAACGCGTAGCCCAGCGCATTGGGCGCGATCGCGCCCGACAGCGCCAGCGCGGCGCTGCCCGCGACCCAGGCGAGGTTGCAGGCGATCACGGCCCAGACCGCTGCCGGCCGCGGGCTCTGCGAGCGCGCGACGCCGCCAACGAACGCGACGAACGGCACGAGCGAGAGACCCGCGCCGAACAGCAGCTCGGCGGGGAGCTGGAACAGGGACGAGAGCGGCTTCGCGAGTCCGAACAGCGCCAGCGCGGTGACCCCGGTCGCGACGGCGTCGGCGGCGAGAGCCAGTCGAAGAAAGCGCGAGGAATTCGAACGCTCCATGGTGATCTCCTCTCCGATTTGGAGTCACCAGAGGATCGACCCCTCGGCGCGCGGAAGCGATTACTCGCCAGGTAGTGCGCCGCGCCCCGGCGGCGCCTCGAGCGGATCAGCCCGGCGTGGCCGTCTCCCCCGGCGCGGCCAGCTCGAGCGCCAGCGCGTGGATCTCGGGGCCGATCTCCGCGGCGAGCGCGTCGTACACCATGCGGTGACGGGCGAGACGGGCGACGCCGCGGAAGCGCTCCGAGACGAGCCGCACGCGGAAGTGGCCGGCGCCGCCGGCGGCGCCCGCGTGGCCGCGGTGCCGCGCGCTCTCGTCCAGGACGTCGAGCGCGACCGGCGCGAACGCCGTGCGCAGGAGCGCCTCGATGCGGTCGCGCCGATTCATGCCGCGGAGTATCTCGCGGAGTCAGCTCGCGCGCGAGCCCTCGTCGAGGATCGCGCGGATCTGCGCGACCTGGGTCTGGATCTCGGCGATCGACTGGGCGGCGCCGCTCGCGAAGTCGCGCGTCTTCTGGCCGGCCGAGCGCACGGAGTCGACCTTGCGGCGCAGCGAGCTGGCGCCGTTCGAGGCGTGCGCGGCGTTGCGCGAGATCTCGTTCGAGCCGCTGGAGAGCTCGTCGGTCGTGCGCGCGACGCCCTGGGTGGTCGAGGCGGCGCGCTGCACGGAGGTCGTGATCTCGTCCGCGCGCCCCGCGGCGTTGCCGACCGACGCCGAGATCTCGGCGCTGGTCGCCGTCTGCTCCTCCACCGCGGTCGCGATCGTCTGCGTCGCCTCGCGCATCGTCTGGATGATCGCGCCGATGCGCTCGATCGAGCTGACCGCGCCTTCGGTCGTGCGCCGGATGCCGTCGACCTTGCTCGCGATCTCCTCGGTCGCGGCGCCCGTCTGGCGCGCGAGCTCCTTCACCTCGTTCGCAACGACCGCGAAGCCCTTGCCCGCGTCGCCCGCGCTCGCCGCCTCGATCGTGGCGTTCAGCGCCAGCAGGTTGGTCTGGTCGGCGATGTCGTTGATCACGTCGACGACGCGGCCGATCTCGCGCGCCGCGGTGCCGAGCACCGCCACGGTCTGGTTCGTCTCGTCCGCCAGGCGCGCGGCCTGCACCGCGACGTCCGCCGAGTGATGGCAGCTCGACGACACGTCGCGCAGCGACGCGCTCATCTGCTCGACCGCCGTGTTCACCGAGCGGATCGAGTCATTGAAGGTCTCGATCGACGAGACCGCCGAGCCCATGTGCTCCGAAACCGCGCCTGCGCCCTTGGCGACGTCGCGCACGTTCACGCTCGACTCCTCGACGGCGGCGGCCACCGCCTGGATCGCGGAGATCGTCGTCTCGCTGGCGTCGTGCATCTCTTCGGTGTCGCGGAGGAGACCGCTGGCGGCCTGCTCCAGCGTGTCGGTCGCCGGCGCGAGGGAAGCGCAGGCGCGCGCGAGCGCGTCGGCTGCGGCGCGCAGGCGGCCCGCATCCGTTCGCATGCGAGTGACCCGGGCGTCCGAGCCGCGCAGCACGCGCGCGAGCTCGCCGGCGCGCGTGCTCTGCAGCATGCGGCCCAGGTGCGCCTCGTCGCCCGCCTCGAACGCCGCGGCCGCTTGCTCGAGCGGCGCGAGCAGCGAGCGGCGCACCCAGAGCCACAGCGCCGAGACCGTGACCAGCGCCGCGATCCCGAACACCCAGCGCAGCGCCTCCGCCCAATCCATCGGCCCGAGCTCGCTGCCCGCGAACAGCGCGCACAGCAAGCCGAGCGCGCCGAGCACGCCCTTCGCCAGGTCCCGCGCCGTGCTGTGCTCGCGTCCGATCATCCCGGAGTCTCGACGCACTGCAGGATCTTGGTCGCGAGTGTCTCGGGCTGGAAAGGCTTCGTGAGATAATGCTTCGCGCCCGCCTCGATCGCCTCGATCATCTTGCGCCGCTCCGACTCGGTCGTGAGCATGATCACCGGGATCATGGAGAGACCCGACTGACCCTTCACGGCGCGCAGAAACTCGATCCCGTTCATCTCCGGCATGTTCCAGTCCAGGAGGATGAGCTTCACGTCGTCGTGCTCTTTGAGCCGTTCGAAGGCCTCGACGCCGTTGGCGGCGGGAACGGCCTCGTGCCCGAGCATCTCGAGGATCTGCTCGATCACCTTGCGCATGATCGCGGAGTCGTCGACGACCAATACCTTCATCGCAGTGCTTCCTTCAACCGGTAGTACGTGGACCGGCCATGGCGGACGACTTCAAAGTCGTCGCTGTAGAGCTCGAGTGTCTCGGTGGCGCCCGCGGCGAGCGTGCTCTCGGGGCGCATCACATGGACGGACTTCGCCAGGATGCTGCGCTTCCAGGCGGCCGCGAAGTAGATCAGCACGTTGCGCAGCAGCACGATGTCGAAGAGCCCGAGACTCCCGAACGAGTCGAGCAAGTTCATGCGCTTGAAGCGGACGAGCTTGCGCAGCTCGTCGGACAGCACGGAGATGCGCCCGTCGCGCTCGAAGTACCTCTCGCGCAGGTTGAGCGGCAGGCCGCGGCGCATCGAGATCGGGTCGTAGCGCCCGGCCTCGGCGATCGAGAGCGCGTTGCGGCTGATGTCGGTGGCGAGCAGGTCGAAGCTGTCGGCGCGGAGGCCGCACAGCTCCCCCGTGCGCTCCATCTCCTTGAGCAGGAGCGCCATGGTGTAGGGCTCCTGTCCGGTGGAGCTCGCGGCCGACCAGACCGAGACGCGCATGCGCCCATCCTGGCGGGCGCGCTCGATCGAGTCCGGCACGACCACCTGGCGCATCGTCTCCCAGAACGGCGCGTCGCGGAACCACGACGTCTCGTTCGTGGTCATGTCGTCGATGATGCGGTCGCGCAGCGACGCTCCGGCGCCGCGCGCTTTCCAGTAGAACTCGCCGAAGCTGGCGCAGCCGGTCTCGACGACGACCTCCCGCAGGCGTGTCTCGACGAGATACATCTTCGCGTCCTCGAGCGAGATCCCGCACCAGGTCTCGATCAACCCGCGCAACAGGTCGAACTCGTGGCGTTCGAGACTCGGGACGTTCATTTGGCCTTCGCGATCTCCTGCAGACGGGCGGCGAGCTGGTCGAGCGCGACGACCTCGTCGGCCTCGCCGCTCTCGACCACGGAGCGCGGCATTCCGTAGACCGCGCAGCTGGCCTGGTCCTGTGCGATGCACCAACCGCCGCGCTGGCGCACGGTCTTCACGCCCTCGAGACCGTCGGCGCCCATGCCGGTCATGACGACGCAGAGCGCGCGGCCGGGCATGGAGACCGAGAGTGACTTGAACAGGACGTCGACCGACGGGCGAAACGAGTTCACGACGTTTCCGCTCGTGAGTCGCACGAACGGCTCCGAGTCCTGCATCGCGACCTCGAGGTGCTTCCCGCCGGGGGCGACGAGCACCTCGCCCGCGCGCAGCGGCCGGCCCTCCTCCGCCTCGCGCACGCGCAGCTTCGAGCGGCGGTCGAGCGACGTCGCGAGCGACGCGGTGAAGCGCGCGGGCATGTGCTGGACGATCAGCACCGGAACGCGGAGGTCTGCGGGCAGCTCGGGGATCAGCTCGGCGAGCGCGCTCGGCCCGCCGGTGGAGCAGCCGATCGCGATCACGTCGATGACCGGGACCTTGCCCCGCGCCTGCCTCGGCTTGGCCGGCGACTTCGCCGGGCGCGAGCGCTGCGCGCGGCCCTCGCGGAACGCTTCGATCACCACGCCGAGTGGCTCGCGCAGCGCCGCGAAGCCGTCTTCGCCGGCCCTCACCTGGGGCTTGGTGACGAAGTCGAATGCGCCCGCCTGCAGCGCATCCATGGTGATGTTCGCGCCGTTCGTGGTCAGGCTCGACACCATGATGATGCCCGCGTCGGGAAGCATGGAGCGCAGCTTGGGCATCGCCTCGACGCCGTTCATCACGGGCATCTCGACGTCGAGCAGGATCACCTCGGGCCGCAGCTCGCCGGCCTTGACGATCGCGTCCCTGCCGTCGACGGCGGTCCCGACGCACTTCACGTCGGCCATCTCGCGCAGGCAGCCCTGCACCAGGCTGCGATAGATCGCGCTGTCGTCGACGATCAGGACCTTCAGCTGCTCGGCCATCTTTACTCCGCGTCGCTCTGCCGCAGCACCGCGCTCGGATCCACCAGGCGAATCACTTGATCTTTGAGCTGCACAACGGCGGCCAATAGGTGGTCGTTCTTACCGGACTGATCGGGCGGAGCAGGAGCGATCTGATCCTCGGAAGCCGTGATGACATCGGAGATCCGATCGACCCAGAGCCCCGCCAGCTCGTCGTGAGTGGCGAGGTTCGCGAGACCCAGGCTCGCCAGGTCGGCGTTCGTCTTCAGGATCATCAGGCGCGTGCTCTTCTTGAGCTCGCGGGCGGGGTATCCGAGCCGGACGGCGGGATCGATCACCGTCACGATCTGTCCGCGCAAGTTCATCAGACCGCGCACCGCTGCGGGCCCGCCCCGCGCCGGCGTGATGTGGACCTGACGGTTGATCTCGCGCACGGTGAGGATGTCGATGCCGTAGCACTCCTCGCCCAGGTAGAAGGTGCAGAAGCGGCGGTCGGCGTTGCCCGGCGTCGCGGTCATGTCGTCCTCTCGATGCCCGCGATCTCGAGCAGGCGCTCCGCGTCGATGAACAGCGTGAGTCGGTCCTCGATGATCGCGGCGCCCGAGAGACCCGGGGCGTGGAACTGCGTCTTGTCCGGCTGCGCGTCGGACTCGAGCGTGTCGACGATGCGCGCGGCGATGATCCCGGCCTCGAGCCCCTCGAGGCGCGGGATCAGCACGAAGAACTCGTCCGCGTCGTCGGCGCCGCCGCGCACGGGCAGGACGTCCTCGAGCCGCACGAGCGGGATCGTGCGGCCGCGGTGCTTCAGGAAGCGCCGCGCCCCGACCCACTCGACCTGCTGCTTCTCGACGCGCTCGAGCCTCAACAGCTCGCGCAGCGGCATCGCGAAGCGCTCGTCGGCGGCGTTCGAGAACAGGACCAGCGAACGGCGCTCGGCCTGCGCGGCCGCTGGCTCGCTCGCGCCGCGGCGCGCGGTCTCATCGGCGACCTCGTCGAAGCGGATCTGCGCGCGCTTGGCGATGCCGAGCGTGTCGAGAATCATCGCGACGCGGCCGTCGCCCAGGATCGTCGCGCCCGCGTACCAGCCGCACTCCGACAAGTAACTCGACACCGGCTTCACGACGATCTCCTCGCTGTCGTGGAGCTCGTCGACGACCAGGCCGTAGAGGTGCGCGCCGCTGCGCATCACCACCACGTTCGCGCGCGGCCGGCGGCTCTCTCCGGGGGCGCGGATGCCGAGACACTCCGCGAGCCGCACCAGCGGCAAGAGGTCGCCGCGCAGGCGCAGCACCTCGCTCGAGCGGATGCGCTCGACCTGCTCCGCCTCTCGCTTCAGACGCACGACCTCGACGACGTTGAGCTGCGGGATCGCGAAGCGCTCGGCGTCGACGGAGACGATCAGCGACGGGATGATCGCGAGCGTGAGCGGCAGGTGGATGCGCAGGCGCGTGCCTTCGCCGATCGCGCTCGACACCTCGATCTGACCGCCGAGGTTCTGGATGTTCGTGCGCACCACGTCCATGCCGACGCCGCGGCCGGAGACGTCGGAGATCTCCTTCGCCGTCGACACGCCCGGCTGGAAGATCAGCGCGATGGCGTCCTTCTCGGAGAGCGTGAGCGCGTGCTCGCGCGTGATCGCGCCGCGCGCGATCGACGCCTCCTTGACGCGCTCCGGGTCGATCCCGCGGCCGTCGTCCTCGACTTCGATCACGACGCGGCCGCGCTCGTGATAGGCGCGGACCGTGACCGTGCCGGTGTCGGACTTTCCGAGCACCGAGCGGCCGCGCGGCTCCTCGAGGCCGTGGTCGACGGCGTTGCGCAGCATGTGAGTCATCGGGTCGGCGAGCGCCTCGATGATCGAGCGATCCAGCTCGACGTCGCCGCCGGTCATCTGCAGCTCGACGCGCTTGCCGAGCCGGTGCGCGATGTCCCGCACGAGTCGCGGCATGCGGTCGAAGAGCACGCGGACCGGCTGCATCCGCGTGTTCATGATGTTCTCCTGCATCTCGGTGGTGACGAGATCGAGGTTCTGCAGCACCGCCTTCACGCCTTGCTGCGTCGAGTTCTCGAGCAGCTGGCGCATCTGATTGCGGCCGAGCACGAGCTCGCCCGCGAGGTTCATCAGCTTGTCGAGCAGCGCCAGCGAGACGCGAATCGTCTCCGCGCGCCGCTCGCCGCCGAACGCCGCATCGCCGTCCAGCGGATCCCCGCCCTCGGCCACGCGCCCGTCCGCCGCCGGCGGCTCCTCGGTCTCGAACGGGTGGGCGGGCAGCTCCGCGTCGCCGAGTCTCTGCGCCTGCGCGGCCGCGATCGCCTCCGCCTGCTCGACCGTGAGCAGCCCCAGGGCGATCGCGGTGGCGCTGAAGGAGCGGCGCAAGAGGGAGCCGCGCTGCGCGCGCAACACTTCTCTGCGTTGCGTGTCGTTGAGGAAGCCGAGGTCGACGGCGATCTGGCCGAAGTAGAGCCCGAGCGGGCGCTTCGCGTCGGGCAGCGGAAATTCGTCGACCGCGCCCTCGACGGCCGACGAGATCGCCTCGAGCGATCCCGCGGGCAGACCGACGGCCTCCGCGAGCAGGTCGAGCTCGAGCGGCGAGCCGTAGACGACGCTCCGCTTCTCGCCGGGCTCGGGCACGCGCTCGCCGTAGCGGTCGAGCGTCGCGAGCAGCTTCTCGCGCTCGCGCTTCTTCGCCGGCAGAGTGAGTCGTACCAGGTGATTGCCGCGGCGCCGCTGCTCCGCGCACGCCCTTTCGAACGGATCGCTGACCGCTTGCTCCGCGCTCGGGGAGTCGCTGATGCCGCCGCGCTCTACGAGCGCGGTGAGCGCCGCGCACAGGGCGTCCGCCGACTCACCCTCGCTGTCGGGCAGCGCGCTCAGCATCCGGCGCAGCGCGTCGATGCCGCGCAGCAGCGGGTCGGCCAGCGCCGGGCGGAACTCGAAGTCGCCGTCGCGCACGCGCATCAGGAGACTCTCGAGGCCGTGAGAGAGCGCGGCGATGTTCTCGAGCCCGAGGAATCCGGCCGCGCCCTTGATGCTGTGAATCGCGCGAAAGATCTCGTTCAGGTTCGGCGTGTCGCCGACGCCGCGCTTCTCCATCTCGAGCAGGAGCGGCTCGGCCGCCTCGAGGTGTTCGAGTGACTCCGTGACGAATTCCGCGATCAGATTTGGGTCGGAAATCAAAGGGCCACCTCGCGGGACTCCGGACGAACGAAGCCCTCCGCGTAGACATGGATCGGTCTTACGCCCGCGCGTCTTGCGCGCGCCAGCGACGCCGTCAGGCGCCGCCTGCGTCAACTCAGGACGATAGAGTCACAGGAGCTGTCTGAGGACGTACTGCAGGATCCCGCCGTGGCGGAAGTAGTCGAGCTCGCGCGGAGTGTCGATGCGCACGGTGACGCGGAAGGTCTTCTCCTCACCCGCGCCGCGGGCTCGCACGTTGAGCGACTGCCGCGGGCGCAGGTTCGCGAGGCCCTCGAGGTCGTAGAGCTCGCGGCCGGTGAGCCCGAGCGATGCCGCGCTCGCGCCGTCGACGAACTCGAGCGGCAGGACACCCATCCCCACGAGGTTCGAGCGGTGGATGCGCTCGAAGCTCTTGACGATCACCGCGCGCACGCCCAGCAGCATCGCGCCCTTCGCGGCCCAGTCGCGCGACGAACCCGAGCCGTACTCCGCGCCCGCGATCACGATCAACGGCACGCCGCCCCGCGCGTAGCGCTCCGCGGCCTCGAAGATCGAGGTCACGTCGCCGTCGGGCAGGTAGGTCGTGACTCCGCCCTCGGTCCCGGGCGCGAGCTGATTGCGCAGGCGCACGTTCGCGAACGTGCCGCGCACCATCACCTCGTGATTGCCGCGCCGCGCTCCGTAGGAGTTCCAGTCCTGCTGCGCGACGCCGTGGTCGAGCAGCCACTTCGCCGCCGGGCTCTTGGGCGAGATCGATCCGGCGGGCGAGATGTGGTCCGTGGTGACCGAATCACCGAGCAGCGCGAGCACGCGCGCGCCGCGCACGTCCTCGCGGTGACTCGGCTCCCGCTGGATGCCGTCGAAGTAGGGCGGCTTGCGGATGTAGGTGGACGTATTCGACCAGGCGTAGCGATCGCCCGCGGGCGCTTGGATCGCGCGCCAGTTGGCGTCGCCGTGAAAGACGTCCGCGTAGCGCTTCTGGAACATCTCGCGCTTCACCGAGCCGGTCACCGCTCGCTGCACCTCGTCGGGCTTCGGCCAGATCTCCGCCAGCGTCACGGGTTTCCCCTCGCGATCGACCCCCAGCGGCTCGCGCGTCAGATCGAGGTCGATGCGGCCGGCGAGCGCGTACGCGACGACGAGCGGTGGCGACATGAGATAGTTCGCGCGCACGAGCGCGTTGATGCGGCCCTCGAAGTTGCGGTTGCCGGAGAGTACGGAGACCGCGACGAGATTGCCCTCGGCGATCGCGTCCGCGACCGGCTGCGGCAGCGGGCCGCTGTTCCCGATGCACGTGGTGCAGCCGTAGCCGACGATGCCGAAGCCGAGCTTCTCCAGCGGCGCGAGCAGACCCGAGTGCGCGAGATAGTCGGTCACGACGCGCGAGCCAGGAGCGAGACTCGTCTTCACCCACGGCTTCACGCCGAGCCCGCGCTCGATCGCGTTCCTCGCCAACAGGCCGGCGGCGGTGAGCACGTGCGGGTTGGAGGTGTTCGTGCAGCTCGTGATCGCGGCGATCACTACGCTCCCGTGCGCGAGCTCCGCGTCGACGCCGCCCACGCGCAGCGGAACGCGCCGAGCGAGCGCCGCCGCGTCGGGCTCGCTCCTGCCGCCGGCGAGCGCGGGGAGCGCGCTCGTGAAGCCGGCCTTCACGTCGCCGAGCAGCACGCGGTCCTGCGGCCGCGACGGACCGGCGACGCACGGCTCGACCGAGGCGAGGTCGAGCTCGAGCACAGAGCTGTATTCCGGATCGGGCGAGCTCGCGTCCGCCCAGGTGCCCTGCGCGCGCGCGTACGCCTCGACGAGCGCGACCTGCTCGTCGCTGCGGCCGGTCAGTCGCAGATACTCGAGCGTCTTGTCGTCGATCGGGAAGTAGCCGATCGTGGCGCCGTACTCCGGCGCCATGTTCGCGATCGTCGCGCGGTCCGCGACCGAGAGCGAGCGCAGGCCCGGCCCGAAGAACTCGACGAACTTCTCGACCACACCGTGCTTGCGCAGCATCTGCGTGACGGTCAGGACGAGATCGGTCGCGGTCGAGCCGGCCGGCAAGCTGCCCGTCATGCGGAAGCCGACCACGTCCGGGATCAGCATCGACTGCGGCTGGCCGAGCAGCGAGGCCTCGGCCTCGATGCCGCCGACGCCCCAGCCCACCACGCCCAGGCCACCCACCATGGTCGTGTGCGAGTCCGTGCCGACGACCGTGTCGAAGTACGCGTGTGACTCGCCGCCGACGTCCTCCGCGAACACGACCGGAGCGAGATACTCGATGTTCACCTGGTGTACGATGCCCGTCGACGGCGGCACCACGCGCAAGCGCTCGAGCGACGCCTGCCCCCAGCGCAGGAACTCGAAGCGCTCCGCGTTGCGCTGGAACTCGAGCGCCGAGTTGCGCTCCGCCGCGTCGGGCGTAGCGAAGAAGTCGACCTGCACCGAGTGATCGACCACGAGGTCCGCGGGCCGCAGCGGGTTGATGCGCTTCGGATCGCCACCGAGCACGGCCATCGCGTCGCGCATCACCGCGAGATCGACGACGGCGGGAACCCCGGTCAGGTCCTGGAGCACCACGCGCGCGGGGCGGAAGGCGATCTCGCGCTCGTTCTTGCCCGAGGCCGACCAGCTCGCGAGCGCCGCGATGTCGTCGCGGGTGACGGTGACGCCGTCCTCGTGGCGCAACAAGTTCTCGAGCAGCACGCGGATCGAGCGCGGCAGGCGCGCGAGCTTGCCGAGGCCCGCTTCCTCGACGCCGGCGAGGCGGTGGATGCGATGCGTCTTGGCTCCGACGGAAAGCAGCCCCGCACCCGACGCTCCGGCCATCGCCCGTCCTCCATCTCGAGATCGAGAGAGAACCCGACAATAGCAGGGCCAAGGCGCGAGACCCGCGCCGCACACCAGACGTGCGAGACCCGCGCCGCTCATAGGACCCGCGAGACCCGCGCCGCACACCGGACCTCGCCGTCGGAAGTGCGCTCGGGAGCGGGGCGCCGAGCTGCCAGACAGCTTTCGAATCGGGCGATGGGGTGGGAGTGCCTTTTGGCTTCGTCCCCGGCGCACGTTCCGACTTGCGGGTCGCCCCCCTCGCCTGAGCACGATGCGTGCCAGGGTGCGTTGCCCGCGCTGAAGTCGCAGGTCCCGGGCCGGGTCGGCGCCGAAGCTGCGCGCGCGCGAAGGGCCGGGCGGAGCGCGCGAGCGATTCCATTGGGAAGCGCGCTTCACTCCGCGCGGAAAGCGTTAGCTCAGTAGATCTTCAGCGAGTCGAGAACGCTGCGCCTGCCGGTCTCGTCGAGCCCGTACGTGGTGAGCTGGAGCTGCTTGTCCGAGACACTGACCTGCACCCAGGTCGCGTGCGTGTTGTCGCGGAACGCCGACCACGCGGGCGGCGCCGGGCGCATGAACGGAGTGAAGGCCGTGCGTCCGCCCGAGCCGGCGCGCACGAACACGACGCCGTCGGTCGCGGTGGTGACCTTCGTCGGGTCGAGCACCGGCCCGGCGAGGAGCGTGTTGCCGTGCAGCGCCTTCGTGCGCTCGTAGCTGTCGCCCTCGCCGGAGAGCACGAGATTCACGCCGCGGCGCATCAGGATCGTGCCGAGCGCGGTTCGCACGGCCTGCACCGACGCGTCGCTCTTGTCGCTCGAGAACAGATCCGCGTGCATGTAGACCACGATCCAGCGCGCGCCGTTGGTGCGCGCGGCCGCGAGATCCGCGTCGATCCAAGCCAGGTGCGCGACGCCGGCGGACGTGCTCGGGTGAATCGAGCCCAGGGTCGGCGCGTTCACGGCCAGGAAGTGAGTCCCGCCGAAGTCATACGAGTAGCTCTCGTACGGCGTCTGCGCGGTGCCGGCGAGCAGCATGTACTCCGCGTAGTCCGCGGCGGTCTCCGCGTGCGCGAAGCTCGCCGTCTCGGTGTCGCCGAGCACGGGCGCGAAGACTGAGTTGGCCGTGACGAGGCTCGCCTGGTTCTTCCACAGGGCGATCGCCTGCGCGGCGTTCGTCGCCGCGCCCGCGGCGATGGCCTCCGTCGAGAGCGCGTAGCCGCCGCCGCCAAGCACGAGCGGGTAGCGACCCTTCTTGAGCTGCTCGAGGACGATCCGCGCCTGCGGCGACTGTGAGCTCGCCGCCAGACCGTTCGCCGCGAAGAACGCGAACTTGAACTTGCCGCGCGGATCGGCCGGGCCCGGTGTCAGTGCGTAGCCATCGGTCCAGACGCGCGCCCCCGGCGCGGCGCCACTCACGCGGTAGTGAGAGCGATCGGTGGGCCGCAGACCGCTCAGGGTGACGGAGTACTCGGCCATGCAGCCCATCTGCTGCTGCGGCACCGCGCGCATGGAGCGCCACGTGACCTCGGAGTCCAGGCGGTACTGGAAGATTGACCCCATCGGGTTCAGCGGCGCGCGCCACACGAGCTTGCGCGAGGTCTCGGCGTCGTCACTGAGCTCCTGGCGCACGTCGGTCGCCGCCCCGAACGCGAAGCTGCAGGCCTGGTTCGGATTCGTCACCGGCGGGCGCGGATCGTGGGAGGGCGCGTTCGGATCTTCCGCGGGCGGCGTCGGCGTGGCGACACAGACACCGGACGCGCACTGGCCCGAAGCACCGGACATCGCCGTGGCGCACACCTCGCCGTCGGGGTGGATCTGCACGCGGCAGCCCTGCGCGGGATCGCAGAACGCGTCGAAGCACGGGCCCCCGTCGGCCGGGCACTGCATGGCGGTGCCCGCGACGCACGCCGAGGCGACGCAGGTCTCCGTGCCGTTGCACAGATTGCCGTCGTTGCAAACCATCGGCGTTCCTGCCGCGCAGGCGTTGTTCAAGCAGCGCTCCGCGCCGTTGCAGGCCTGACCGTCGGAGCACTGGGCGTCGTTGCCGCAGGCGAAGCCGCGGCAGACACCCGAGCGACACACGTCGAACTTCGTCGCGGCGTTGCCGTCGCTGCACGCGGTGTCGTTCGCGCGCGGCATCACACCGGCCTGACACACGTGAGCGACGCAGGCCTGCGGTCCCGCGCACAGATCCGCCGGCGCGCCGCAGTCGGAGTCCACGTTGCACTGCGCGACCGTGCCGGTGCAGCTGCCGTTGGTCCGACACATGTCGTTGAACGTCATCGCGCTGCCGTCGTCGCAGGTGGCGCCGACGCGCGGGGCGGGATCGAACTTGCAGCCGGTCGGGGTGCACGTGTCGGTCGTGCACGAGTTGCCGTCGTCGCAGCC